>JBILEK010000060.1:0-16327 GCA_044352155.1 Bdellovibrionia bacterium | reverse complement strand
GGTGAGTCGAGCCATCTCAAGAGCGCTCAGACTGGCGCGGCATCCAAGCGAGCTATTGGTTTCCTGGGGGTTACCTGGCTCTGAGATGTGACGTTGGACGATTCCTGTACGCTCCAGGATCCATTCGTGACTGGTTTCGATCCCTTTGCGCGCGAGTTCCTCGGTGAGGCCTTGATTCGTGAGGATCCGCTCTGGGAAAGCAGAGCCCGTACCGATGATGCGAGTCGAAAACGGCGACTTAGCGTGCATTATTTTTTAAGTCCTTGAGTACTGCGAATGGTGTTTTCCGCTGGGCGAGTCGATCGCAAGCACAGCGCCCACGGTTGAGATCGGTTCCGCACGTCGAGCAGACTCCTTTGCACTCCGCTTTGCACAGGGGCTGAAACGGAACTTGAAGTCGCAGCTGCTCGGCGAGAACTGCTGCCAGATCGATGAACTCCTCTGTGAGATGAGAGACGTCCATATCCTCAGAGGAGTTGGCCTCAAGCGGGTTACGACTGGAGTAGGCTTTTCCACGCGAAATATGGGTTTTGCGCTTGAGCTCGGCCTCGTTATTGACGACCCCGGCCATCACCGGATCTTGCGAAAACAGTACCGAAAACGCGGGCGTGCACGCCTGAAAAAAAACTACGCCGCAGCGGCTGCATAAGAGCTGAATGGATGAGTCAACGCGACCAGAGACCAGGTAAGCTTCGTCAATTTTACGCGCAGAGAACTCCGCTCGGATTGGCCGCGAAGCTGACTCTCCGCGCTCGTCTTTCTCGTCGACACTCTGAAGGGCTTGTGTCACCCAGGGGGTGGTCTCGGTGAAGCGGTAGTCCTGGCCTTCTTCCGTGAATTCTCGGAGGTGGAGTTTCATATCTTTAATCGAATTTGGACTCGAAGGGTCGCAGACTAGTCGATGACGCAAGACCCCGTCAACCACGAAAACAGTTGACGCGGCCGCGTCTCACATGGCAGTCCCCAGAGCAGAGGCACCAGAACAGCGTGGCAGCAAAATCCGCAAAGAAACCAGCCAAGTCCGTTAAGTCGAGCCCCAAAACTCCGGCGAAAAAAATGTCTGCGAAGACAAAGCTCGCAGTTCCCGCAGCGAAGCCCTCTAAGCTCGCCGCGTTGAAGAATCTCTTGGGTGGCAAAAAAGCCGAAAACACCAAAAAAGAAGATAAAGAAAAGAAATCTGCAAAGAAGCTCTCCGCTGCTCAGGACGCGCCCGTTGCGACCGATAAGAAGAGCATGAAGGCGTCGAAGTCACCTGCTGGGAAAGCGGCCACAAGTCCTGGGTTGCAAAGTAAAGAGAAAGCCGCAGCCCCCGGTGTTGCAAAAGCACCAGCGGTAAGGGCCGCGCGAAGTTTTCAAGATAACAGCTGTCGCGAAGTCGCCTGTGAGTCGCTTGCAACCACTTCAGGCTACTGCAGGCTTCACTACATTAAGAACTGGAAAAAGATTAAGCGCAAAGAGCTCATCCTAAAAGAAGGCAAGCTCAACCAATACATCGAAGAGCTCGTTGCGAAGTATCCTGATAAGTACATCGAAGCGATTCGGATGGATTTGTCCTCGGATAAGGAGTTCTCAAAAGTCGTCTCCGATCTTGAGCTTGACGAGGGTGTTGAAGATTTTGATGCAGAAGGTGAGTCGATCGAGAACTTGATCGACAGCGTTCGTGCTGACGTCGTCGATGATGACGGCGGCGATACTTTTTGATCGGAATCAGCGTGCTCGATCGACGTAAAGAGTCGGCCTCCACTCCTCAGTCACGCAGAGAGAAAGGCGTCGAGCTACCGGTTCAGTACCGTAAAATGGTGGCGCAAGTCATGACGGAGCACTTTCAAGAAGGGCTTCGGATGCTCTCTGAGCATTTAAAAGGCCCGCTCTTTAGCGTGCAAGGCGGAGTGTACTCCGATGAAGTGCTCCTGGCAGTCAGTCTGATTTCTGAGGGTGAAGTTGCGGCAACGACCGTGTACGCGAGCGCTGACTTTGACCCTCGCGCAAGCACGCCCACTGCAGAAGAGCTTTTGAGTCTTTGTGTCGACGGAGTGGGCTCGGTGCTCTCCTCGCTTCTTGATCCTGAAAATCCCGATCGGATCGCACAGGTTGCGGAGAAGTCCTTGGGGGCGCTTGAGGAGATCCCGTTTGAGTGGACGGAAGCGAAGATGGGTAAGCGCAAGATCTACGTCAAAGTCGACAAAGCGAACCCCGCGCTTGAGAAGATGACCGACGAGTGGCTTGCGCAAAACGACCCCGAGCACGAGAAGCGGCAGCGCGAAGATGAGGCCGAGGCCGAGAAGCTCTTTGTCACTGCGGATTCGGTAAAGAAAAAAACCCCGCTCCACTAGCGGAGCGCTGTTAGCGCGCGTAAGGAAACTTTTCTTCCACGACGATCGGTGCGATTTCTGCGGCATCAGGAGAGCGGATTTTCCACGACCCGCTTTGTCTGACGAGATTAAAGGTGACTTGATAGGGAGTGACTTTTGGGGGGTTCCTTGTTCCAAACGCATCGCCCGCACCGACGAGCTCGTAGGTCACGGGCACGCTAGCTTGCTCGCCTTGGATCTGGGGTTTTCCGATTTCGTAAGACTTTGCGATATAAAACGAGTCCGCTTGGGGAACATCGCTCCAGAGGGTGAAGTTGCGGCGCTCAATCTCAAGAAGCCCCGACCACACAAAGCCCGAAGCATCGCGCGCGCAGTAGTAGCGCACGACTTCGTCAGGTGTTTTGAAAGTATTTTTTGGAAGCAGGCGTTGATGCTGAATGTTCACGCTTGAGCGCACCGTTGCGCCTCCCCCCTCCAAAAGCAGAGCAAGCCCCATCAGCGCTCCTGCGAAGCGAATGGACTGAAGAACTGGTCGAGGTTGACGCGCCATGCAGCTCTCATTGTAGCCGAGTTTGGGGAAAACGTTCAACTTTCAGAAAAAGATCAGATACAACTAGTCGCAGATTCAGGAGAAATTGCGTTTTATGAGTTTCCAAGACCAAGACGTCGTCATTGTGGGTCTCGCTCGTACACCGATGGGTAGTTTTCAAGGAGCGTTAGCGAGCATTCCGGCTCCCAAGCTCGCAACTCATGCGATTGCAGCCGCTTTGAAGCGCGCCGGCGTCAATCCCGAGCAAGTGTCTGAAGTGATTATGGGAAATGTCCTCACCGCAGGAGTCGGACAAGCGCCAGCCCGTCAGGCTGCCTTAGGGGCTGGGATCCCTGATTCGGTGCCTGCTCTGACGATCAATAAAGTCTGCGGATCAGGAATGAAAGCGCTCATGCTCGCTTCTCAGTCGCTCCGTCTCGGCGAAAGCGAAGTTGTCGTTGCTGGCGGCATGGAGAGCATGAGCTTAGCGCCGTACTTGCTCCCGGGTGCGCGTACGGGCTTACGCATGGGGAACCAGCCGTTCATTGACTCGATGGTGCACGATGGACTCTGGGATCCGTACAACAACCAGCACATGGGCAATTGCGCTGAAACGTGTGCGCGTGAGTTCGCCTTTACGCGCGAGATGCAAGATCAGTATGCGATCGAGAGCTTTAAATTCGCGCAATCCGCACAATCGGCGGGCAAGTTCGCCTTTGAGATCGCGCCCTATGAAATCCCAGGAAAGAAGGGGGATGTTGTGCGCATCGCGGACGACGAGGGTCCAGCGAAAGTGAAATTTGATAAGATCCCGACCCTAAAGCCTGCGTTTGATCCTAAAGGCGGTACCGTCACGGCGGCGAACGCGTCGACAATCAACGATGGTGCAGCAGCATTTGTGCTTACGACTGGCAAAAAAGCAAAAGCCATGGGCTTAAAGCCTCTCGCGCGGATCGTCGCTCAAGGGGCGCATGCGCGCAAACCTGAGTGGTTCACGATCGCGCCGGCGGACGCGATGAAGCGTGCGATCACCGCTGCTGGCTGGGAGGCCGGATCAGTCGATCTTTGGGAAGTGAACGAGGCTTTCGCAGTCGTCGCGATGGCCGCGCAAAAGGAAATGAAAATCCCCCGCGAAAAGCTCAACGTCTGGGGCGGCGCGATCGCGCTCGGTCACCCGATCGGCGCTTCGGGCGCGCGCATTGTGATGACCTTGATCTCAGCACTCCGCGATCGCAAACTTAAGCGCGGTGTGGCGGGCATCTGCATCGGCGGAGGCGAGGCTACAGCGCTTTGCGTGGAGTCGCTTGAATGAGCGGCGCTTTAAGAAAAGTAGTCAAAAACGCAGACGAGGCGGTCGCCGACATCGGGGATGGAGCGCTCCTTGCGATTGGGGGGTTTGGGATGTGCGGGATCCCCGAGCGCTCGATTGATGCTTTGGTTCGTAAGGGGGTAAAAAACCTCACTTGCGTCTCCAATAACGCGGGTACGGACAATTTTGGGATTGGATTCCTCCTGCAAAAGCGTCAGGTCAAAAAAATGATCTCAAGCTACGTCGGCGAGAACAAGCTCTTTGAGAGCCTTTTGCTCTCAGGCGAGCTTGAAGTCGAGCTCACTCCCCAAGGTACGCTCGCCGAGCGCATGCGCGCAGGTGGGGCAGGGATTGCGGCTTTTTTTACGCCCACGGGAGCCGGTACGCTCATCGCAGAGGGCAAAGAGACGCGCGAGTTCGGGGGGCGAGAGTACATTCTTGAGCGCTCGATTGTCGCTGACTATGCGTTAGTCAAAGCGTGGAAAGGCGATCGCTTAGGTAATCTTGTGTTCCGGAAGACGGCGCGCAATTTCAACCCCGTCTGCGCAATGTCAGGTCGTATCACGATCGCCGAAGTCGAAGAGCTCGTAGAGCCGGGCGAGATCGATCCGGATCATGTGCACGTGCCCGGAATTTATGTGCACCGTATTTTCCTTGGAGCTCCCTACGCGAAGCGGATTGAGAAAAGGGTGGTGCGTCCATGAGTCTTTCGCGCGAGCAGATCGCAATGCGCATCGCCCAAGAATTGCGCGATGGATATTACGTCAACCTCGGGATCGGGATCCCGACTTTGGTTGCCAATTATGTTCCCAAGCACATGCACGTGATTTTTCAGAGTGAGAACGGTTTGCTCGGCATGGGGCCTTATCCGCGCGAGGATGAAATCGATGCTGACCTCATTAACGCTGGAAAAGAGACGGTGACGGCTGCACCGGGAGCTTCGTTTTTCTCGAGTGCGGACTCCTTTGCGATGATTCGCGGAGGGAAAGTTGATCTCACCGTACTGGGTGCTCTTGAGGTGGATCAGGACGGAAACCTTGCCAACTGGATGATCCCAGGAAAAATGATCAAGGGCATGGGGGGAGCGATGGATCTTGTAGCCGGCGCTCGGAACGTGGTTGTAGCGATGCAACACGTCTCAAAGGATGGCAAAAGTAAGATCTTAAGAAAGTGCGAGCTGCCGTTAACAGGTAAGCGCTGTGTGAAAAAGATCGTGACCGAGCTTGCGGCGCTTGAAGTGACGGCCGACGGAATTCGATTACTTGAGCGTGCACCAGGCGTAAGCACGGAGGTGATCCTGAAGGCGACCGATGCGCCGCTCCTGTTGCCCGCGGGCGATGTGCCTGAGATGCGATTCTAGCTTGAGCCTGGGACCTGAGGGTCAGCGCGCTCAAGAAAGGCTTAGGTACCCCTCTGAGTGTGGCGTAGGAGTCGGCGTCAGCCTGATCTGATGACCGCTTGAGCTTAAGGCGTTGAAATTATTTTAAAATCTAATCCGATTGAATGTGTTGACACATCTATCGGACCTCGTAGTGCACCGCATATACTTAAGTAAAGTTAAGGTTTCTGACGATGAGTTGGGATCGAGCTTCGGCGAGGGGGAGCGTGTGCGCGTGATTGAAAAGCATTTCAAATTTCTGCGCTCAAACTTGACCTTGGTCCTCCTGTTTCCGGTGGCTTTGGGGTGCGCCCCAAAAGAAGACACGCTCAACTCCAACCCCAACTCCAAGTCGTACTCTTCATTTTCTCTGCAGGAGACGGACGCAGGAGACTGGGCGCCCTCCTTTGCTAACACGGGCGCGTATCCCTATCACTCAGGTGAGGTCACGCGGACTTTGGGCTCCGTAAACAACAAAGCAAACATCGTTGCAACTCGGGACTCCTACTCCGGGACTCAAGTGATCACGGGACTTGGCCAAGGGTACAATAGCGGGAGGCTTGCGAGTTTTACATTTGCGGTGGAGGATCTTGGAGCAAATGGATCGATCTCTCTTGTAGCTCAGACGACCGCTTATCCGTCTGATCTGACGGGAAGCGCGTATCCAGTTTTGGTGTCGCTTGTTCATCAAGAAACGTCGCGCGAGCTCATCAACTTAAGCTCCACCTGTAACTCCGGTCTGTACGCTTGCACCGCGTCCTCTTGTGTGCCCCGCTCTGGATGTAAGCCTAACTTTCCGAGCGCCTACGAGAGCATGGATCATTTTCTAGAGTCTCAGGTGCCTGCATTTGGTTACGCTTCGAACAACACGTTCCCGTCTTGCAAGTGGACCGGCACTGCTCCTGGGGTGGGGGCAAACGGTGCTTGGGGCGGAGGCGATGATACTGCTGGCGTGATCCGCAACTGCGGGTTCATGGACGCGCTCTCAACAGGGCCTGTGACGGGGAACCCGCAATTGGATTCGACGAGCTGGAGCTCTTCGTCGGCGTTAAGTTTTACTTCGGGAGGTAAGCTGAGGCAGGGAACCTACACGGCAAGCTATCTTTTGATGGCAAGCCACTATAAAGAGGTCAACGGTCGCTCCGCAACAATGAAGCTTGATGTCATTAAGCGAGTAAACCCGGATGCGCGTGCAGCTCAAAACGGCGCGATCGACCTGAACGTCGTGATCGTAGGAAGTGCAAACATTTCAGACGCGCGCACAGTGAACGGAAAGCGCAATTTAAACGATCTGTTCAAATACGTGTACGATCACTTTTCTGCTTACGAGTCAAACTCTGGAAACGCGCTCCATCGGTACGGGCCAGGCATCCGCTTGGGTACGATCCGTGTTTACAAGCTCGCTGGCTCGGCAGGAGAGGCCTTTGCCGATACAGATATAGAGCAACTGGGCGAGCTTTTTGGGAGCGGGAGTCTTGGCGTTGATCAGACAACGGAGACAAAAGCGGTGAACGTCTTTCTGGTCTCTCGAATTCCTTATTCTTCAGCGAATGTTACGATTTTGGGCGTTGCTGGAGCGATCAACGGGCCTTCGATTTTTGGTACAGGCTCAAGTGGAGTGGCGTTTTCTACTTTTGATAAGCTCGACACTTACAATCCTTCGTGTAGCGGTGCGCTATCGTGTCACCCCAGCTTACGTGAGAGCGAGTTTAAAAACATGGGTACGACGATCAGTCATGAGATTGGGCACTTTCTCGGTCTCAATCACCCAACAGAGTCGGATGGTCTATCGCATGACCCTATTCCAGATACCCCGCAGGTGATTAAAGGATCCGCTAACCCTTATGTGGTCCACGACTCTTGTCGCGCTCCTGCATCGACGGGGACGCCGGACAGTGCAGTGTGCTTAGCGCAGACTTCATCGCCTGCGTACAACGGAGTGAGCACGTTTTATCCTGACGTCGCTGCCTGTCAGTTTAATCATACGATGTGGTACACGACGAAGCGCTTTCAGTCCTCCAGTGCGGTTGGGGATGGCAATTTGTTTTCGCCTCAGTCGTCTGACATCCTGAACTTCAACACTTTGGTGAGGTGATGGTTTTCTCTCACAAAAAGCTGCGTTTCGGCGTAGGGCTTTGGATCTTTTGCTTTGGACTCGTTTTTCCGATCCTGGGGTGGACCCTCAGTGATGAGGAGATCCGTAAACGCGTCGAAGATGAGATCGCTCTTATTCATCCCCGCAAAGGCAGTACGTTTTGGAAAGATCTTGGTCCAAGTGCGCCTGCAGTGATCATGGCGATGTATGAGGCCTCGTCCACTGAGTACGTGCGACGGTTAAAGCTCTTAGGCGGACTCTCGCAGTGTCAGCCGAGCGAGGAGAGTGCAGCGTTCATTAAAGAGCAACTCCAGACGAGCGGCAAAGATCGAATTTTGCGGGACACCGCGCTTGAGGCGCTCGGCAGTGCAGCCGGGAGTGCGCAGGCCGACACGATTCGCAGCTACCTCGAGCATGAGGATCCTCACACGCGCGTGACGGCGGGTCGTGTGCTCAAGCGCATCGCGAGCGCCCAACAAGGAGGTTCGCCTGAGATCGAGGCGTGGCTTGCGCAGTTTCGGGCGAAAGAGAAAACTCCCTGGGTTGTCACAAAAGTCGATCAGCCTCAAGCCTTGAAGCTTGACCCCCGCGAAGTGAAGCAGGTGAGTGTTTCCGAAGAGGGACCGAATGAGGAGTTTTTAGGGAAGTGGTCAGGAGTTTGGCTCAAACCCAAAGACAAACAGCCCGGATTTGAGGTCAAAGAGCTTACGGGCTCGATCAAGCGGTCGGCGAAAAATCCACTCAAGTTTGAAGCCGTATTCCCTCTCGCCGCAGTAGTGTGGCAGTGGGAGCAGGAGCAGTCAAAAGGGCGTGAGATTTTGGGCAAGTGGATCGTTTCGACGCCGAAAGGAGCTCCGAAATCTTACACTCTTAAGGCTCGGGTCGCACTTCGAGGCGATGCTTTCTGGCTTGAGATTGAGCTGGATGGCGGGCGTGAGACCGTCGTGTTGTCTCGGCCTAGGTAAGATTCTCGACACAAGAGCGCGATCTCGAGTTGTTAGCGCACCGTATCACCGTGTAATCTTAGGTCTCAAACTAAGACATTTCCAGAGGTGCTCATGGGATCGTTGCGACGGCTGTTCACTACCTCCTTAGGGATGAAGTTCGTGATGGGGCTGACGGGGTTTCTCCTGGTCGGATTTCTGATCGTGCACCTCGGAGGGAACTTGATTTTACTTCAAGCGAACCCCGAGGCCTTTAACAAGTACGCGCAGTTTTTGGCGAGTTTCGGAGCTCTCATCAAGATCGCAAGCGCCGTTTTGCTGATTTTGTTTCTCGGGCACGCAGCTTATGGCATTCGAGTATGGCTTCAGAACAAATCGGCGCGCCCCGAGCGCTACGCTCTGAGCCGCACGAAAGGCGGCCCCTCTCACTCGAGTCCCGCCTCGCGAGGGATGATCGTCGCGGGGACTTTGATGCTTGTGTTCCTCATCATCCACCTTTGGCAAGTGAAGTGGGGGCCCGGGATGGAAAAAGGCTACACTGCGCAGGTTGCCGGCCAGCAGGTACGCGATTTGTACCGTCTTGTGGAAGAGATTTTCTCACAGCCAGGTTGGGTCGCGTTTTACATTCTCTCGATGATCGCTGTCGGGTTTCACGTGCGTCACGGAGCGTGGAGCATGTTTCAGAGCTTGGGACTGATGCGCAAAGATGTGAGCCCCGGGTTACGCAAACTCGCGCTGCTTCTCGCTCTTGTGATTGCAGGTGGATTCATCCTGATCCCTGTTTACATGTACTTTGATCTGCATACGTTTTTCCAAGTTGTACCCGGAGGCGCACGATGATGAAGCTCGACTCAAGAATTCCGACTGGCCCTCTTGCTGAAAAATGGGAAAAGCGCAAATTCGAAATGAAGCTCGTCAATCCCACCAATAAGCGCAAACATACAGTCATCGTGGTGGGGACTGGACTTGCGGGCTCCTCTGCCGCAGCGTCGCTTGCTGACTTGGGCTACAAAGTTAAAAGTTTTTGCATTCAAGACTCCGCTCGTCGAGCGCATTCCATCGCAGCTCAAGGCGGGATCAATGCTGCAAAAAACTACTCCAACGATGGCGATAGCGTTCATCGGCTTTTTTACGACACGATCAAAGGAGGCGACTACCGCTCGCGCGAAGCAAACGTCTACCGCCTCGCTCAAGTGAGCGTCAACATCATCGATCAGTGCGTGGCGCAGGGCGTGCCTTTTGCGCGCGAGTACTCAGGTGATCTTGCCAATCGCTCATTTGGGGGATCGCAAGTTGCGCGGACATTTTACGCTCGAGGACAGACAGGACAGCAGTTGCTCTTAGGTGCGTATCAGTCACTCATGCGGCAAGTTCAGGAGGGCGGAGTGCAGTTTTACGGCCGCAAAGAGATGCATGATTTGGTCATTGTGGATGGGCGCGCACGCGGGATCGTTGTGCGCGATCTGATCACTGGCCAGCTTGAGCGGCATATGGCAGACGCGGTGGTGCTCGCTACCGGCGGATATGGGCGGATCTTTTTTCTGTCGACCAACGCGTTTAACTCCAACTGCACTGCAATTTGGCGCGCTCACAAACGTGGGGCGCTCTTTGCCAACCCCTGCTACACGCAGATTCACCCGACCTGTATTCCGGTCTCCGGCGACACTCAGTCTAAGCTTACGTTGATGTCAGAGAGTTTGCGTAACGACGGACGCGTTTGGGCACCTAAGAACAAAGGCGAGGCGATGAAGTCTCCGGCGGACATACCCGACTCAGAGAGAGACTACTTTCTGGAGCGCAAGTATCCGAGCTTTGGAAATCTTGTGCCCCGTGACGTCGCCTCTCGCAACGCTAAGACCGTTTGTGACGAGGGACGGGGAGTGGGAGCTTCCGGGCGCGCAGTCTATTTGGATTTTCGTGATGCAATTAAGCGTGATGGAGAGCCAAAGATTCGTGATCGCTATGGAAATCTTTTTCATATGTACGAGGAGATTACGGGAGAGAACCCCTATCAAGTCCCCATGCGCATTTACCCCGCAGTTCACTACACGATGGGTGGACTCTGGGTGGACTATGATCTTATGAGCAATGTGCCGGGTTTGTTTGTGGTGGGTGAGGCCAACTTCTCTGACCATGGCGCCAACCGTCTTGGGGCATCTGCTCTGATGCAAGGCTTGGCGGATGGTTACTTTGTACTTCCGTTTACGATTGGGGACTATTTAGCGCAGGCGCCTCTGAAGGCTTTAAGTGAGAGCGCTCCTGAGTTTGCTGAGGCAGAGAACGCGACTCGCGAGCGGATCGAACAATTGCTCAGGGTTGGTAAAAAAGGCAAGCGCACGGTCATGGAGTTCTATCGCGAGTTAGGGCTTGTGATGTGGAATGACGTCGGCATGGCGCGCTCGGAGCAGTCCTGCAAGGACGCGATACGGAAAATTACGGCTCTTCGCTCAGAGTTTTGGGAGAACTTAAAACTCACAGGTGTAAACGAAGAGTTTAATAAATCACTTGAGCTTGCAACGCGCGTTGCAGATTTCATGGAGCTTGGCGAGTTGATGGCGCGCGATGCTCTTGATCGCACGGAGTCCTGTGGGGGGCACTTTCGCGAAGAGTCCCAGACGGAGGAGGGCGAAGCCAAACGCGACGATGAGAATTTCTCTTATGTCGCCGCGTGGGAGTGGAAAGGTGCGGGCAAGGATCCTGTTGTGCACAAAGAAGAACTTAAGTTCGAAAACGTCAAAGTAGCTCAGCGCTCGTACAAGTAGAGGTGGGGAGATGAAATTTCAGCTCAAAATTTGGCGACAAACTGCAAAAGATCGTCCCGGAAACTTTATTGACTACGAAGTCAACGGGATCACAGAGGATATGTCTTTCCTGGAGATGCTCGACAGTCTGAACGAGCAGATCACCAAACAAGGCTCAGATCCTGTCCAGTTTGATAATGACTGTCGCGAGGGAATCTGCGGCATGTGCTCGCTTGTGATCAATGGGCAGGCTCACGGCCCGGGTAGAGCGGCAACGACTTGCCAAGTTTATATGCGCAAGTTCAAGGACGGCGATACGATCACGATTGAGCCATGGCGTGCAAAGCCTTTTCCAGTCGTTCGTGACCTTGTCGTTGATCGGAGTTCGCTCGATCGAATCATCCAAGCTGGTGGATACGTTTCCACGAAAACAGGTCCGCATCCAGACGGGAATGCGATCCCCATCCCCAAAGACATTGCGGATCGGGCGATGGATGCGGCCGCGTGTATTGGATGTGGCGCTTGTGTCGCGGCTTGCCCGAATGCTTCAAGCTCTCTTTTTACTGCTGCAAAGATAACCCAGTTTGCACTTCTCCCTCAGGGCCATTCGGAGAGATATCGACGAGTCACTCAGATGGTCGATCAGATGGACCGAGAAGGTTTTGGCAATTGCTCCAATATCGGCGAGTGCCATGCAGCTTGTCCAAAAGAGATCTCCATCGAGCACATTGCTGTCATGAAGCGCGAATACTTTAAGGCTGCGCTCCAAGGGCGGTAGTCTGAAGTGGCTGCGCGTTTACAGGCGTTGCTCGATGCAGCTCAGGGACGTACTCCTTGTGATCTGATTCTTAAAAACGCTCGCGTATTGGATGTTTTCTCTCTTCAGTGGCGCGAAACGGAGCTTGCGATCTCAAGTGGTGTGATCGTGGGAGTGGATCCCGGCTTACGAGCGCGTGAAGTACGAGATCTCGGACGACAGTGGGTGGTGCCGGGGTTTATCGACGCTCACGTGCACATTGAAAGTTCGCTCATGATGCCTCGAGAGTTCGCCGAGAGCGTGCTTGCGTGTGGGACGACTTCAGCGATCTGTGATCCGCATGAGCTTGCCAACGTTGAAGGTGCCGCAGGGATTGAGACGTTTCTGGATGCAGCCGAGCGCTCAGCGCTTGATCTTTGGGTGATGCTCTCTTCGTGCGTACCGGCGACTCATTTAGAGACCAACGGTGGAGGAACACTGAGCGCGAAAGATCTTCTGCGCTTTAAAGATCGCTCGCGTGCGTTAGGACTTGCCGAAGTCATGAACGTCCCAGGCGTTCTTTCGGGAGACCCGCTCATTCACGATAAACTCGAGGCCTTTCAGAACCGGCCTCGAGACGGACATGCTCCGCTTTTGCGAGGGCATGGGCTTGGTGCCTATGCGCTGACGGGAATCTCAAGCTGTCATGAGTCGTCTGAGCTTTCGGAGGCGGCAGAAAAAATTCAAAAAGGCATGTCAGTCTGGATTCGCGAAGGGAGTGTCGCAAAAGATCTCAACGCGCTGTTGCCTTTGATCAGTCCCGAAACATCGATGAGCCTAGGTTTTTGCACGGATGATCGAAATCCTTTTGATATCGCAGAAGAGGGGCATATCGATTTCCTCGTGCGATCTTCGATCCGCAAAGGCGTTGATCCGAAACTCGCGTTTCGACTCGCCTCCTGGAGTGTTGCGCGGCACTACGGGCTTGATCGAGGTGGGGCGGGGCGTTTAGGTGCAATTGCGCCCGGGTTTCAAGCGGATTTGGTGGTGCTTGGAGACGCCACGACTGTGTCAATTACCGAAGTCTTTAAAGCAGGTCGACCTTGGAGAGAGAGAGTGTCAGTCGCTCCTGCGCGCACTTTGATGCAGACGCGAAACTCCATTCGCGCTCAGATTCCAAGTGCGCAGGATCTTGAGGGGCCCTCAGGGCGCGTGAAAGTGATTGGAATCGAAGAGGGCAAAATCGTCACTCGGGCCCAGGTCGCGGACTCAGCAGATGCAGGAGTGGCACGACTCTCAGTTCTGGAGCGCTATGGGAGAGGTCAAAAGCCGGCCAATGCATATGTCTCAGGTTTTGGGCCGCGCTTTGATGGAGCGATCGCATCGAGCGTAGGTCATGATAGCCATAACTTAATTGTCGCGGGCAAGAAAACCCAAGACATGCGCGTTGCGCTTGCGGCACTAGCAGCGCGAGGCGGTGGGTTTTGCGTTGTTCAGAACGAGAAAGTGCTTGAGCACCTTGAGCTTCCTTGGGGAGGACTGATGTCGCCTAAGAACTCAGCCACTCTCAAAGTCGAGATCGAGCGTTTGAAACAAGCCAGTCGTTCAATTGGATGTGAACTTAGAGAGCCTTTTTTGCAGCTGGCGTTTTTGAGTCTTCCGGTGATCCCCGAGCTTAAGCTCACGGATCGTGGGCTTGTGGATGTGCAGCGCTTTGAGTTCGTGGATGTCAGAGCGTGAAAACATTGCTCGTCATTGATGCATTTCCAGGGGCGAAATCATCTTGGCTTGCCCCCTTTCGCATCGAGGGGCATCGGATTTTACACGCAAAAAATGATTTCCAAGTGAGGGAGCTTCTTAAGTTTGAGAAGCCTGAGTTCGTCATCGTTAGTGTCGATAACGCTGAGGGGCAGGCGATGGAGTATTTGCGGCTTTTTCGCGCTCTAGATCCCAACGTTACAGTGTTTTTTTATCTTTTAGACTTCAATCACTTCAATCTCGATCAGGCCCTTCAGAACGGTTTGTGTGGAGTATTTCAACGCCCGAATTTTCAAACTCAAATCGTAGAGACAGTCTTAAATCAGATGCGCTTAAAACCTAAACTCTCGCAACGCCGTTCAGGGCGCGTGAGCGTAAGTCTTCCGATCCTGGTTCGGTTAGGACTTGAGCCAAACGCTCAGGAGACGACGGTTGTGAATCTTTCGACTGGGGGGTTGTATTTGCGCTGGGAGCAAGCACTTCCGCCTAACGGATCGAGTGTGCAGTTTTTGTTTCCGCGCGCGTTTACTTTTTCGACGGATCTCAAAGGACGTGGAACGGTGAGGTGGCATCAAGAAGGCGCTCAAACTCTGATGCCACGCGGATTTGGGATCGAATTTACCGAGATGTCAAGCGAAGCACTGTCGGAGATCATCTCTTACGTGCAAGAGGTGGTTGCGCGCCAAGCGTTCTCTACATCCGCTCAGGAGTAGGTACACCTAAAAGCTGCATGCCTTGACCGAGGATGCGTCTCGAGGCCTCCACTAACAACATGCGCGCTTCGGTGAGGGAGCGATCCTCTGAGATCACGCGGCACTCACGATAGAATTGATTAAACGCTTTGGTTACATCAAGCAGGTAGTTGGTCAGCTGACTTGCTTTGGAGTGCTCAAGCGCCCGCTCTAAGTGCATCGGAAACTGACCGAGCAACTTCACGAGCGCAACTTCGGTGGGCTCCTTGAGAAGGTTTGCCCGCTCAAGCGAGTAGGAAGGGGATCCTGCTTTTCTGAGCAGACTCAAGCAACGCGTGTGAGCATACTGGAGATACGGTCCGGTCTCGCCGTCAAAGTTGACCACGGCCTCAGGGTCAAAAACAACATCGCGCGCAGGGTCAGTAGAGAGATCGTGAAAGACGACAGCTCCGATGGCGATGGCCTCAACTGCTTGTTCAAGCTCTGGTGGAGTAAATGAGCTTTCGCGCTCTTTCATCACTAAGCGCACACGCTCGCGAGCAAGATTGAGAATGTCATCTAGAGTGACGAAGTTTCCTTTCCGGGTCGACATCTTAGCGTCTTTGAAGCGGTAAAGACCCGTCGGCACGTGCTCGCACTTGGAGGCCCAAGTGGCCCCAGACTTTGCAAGAACTGCGAACACTTGCTGAAAATGAAGTTTCTGCTCCGAGCCGACGATATAAGTCATCCGATCAAACTTGAACTTTTCGTAGCGGTAGCGTGCCGCAGCCACGTCGCGCGTGGCGTAGATCGTAGCGCCATCACTTTTTTGGAGAATACAGGGCGGGAGCTCGCGTCCTTTGGGATCGGTTACAGGAACCACCCAGGCGCCCTCACTTTCAACGAGGAGACCTTTTTTGCGAAACTCCTCGAGCATGGGCTGGAGAAGATCTTTGTAATGACTCTCGCCCCAAAAATGATCAAACCGGATGCCGAGCTCACCGTAGATGCGATGGAACTCTTTCATTGAGATATCGACACACTTTTGCCAGAGGGCCTTAAGCTTGGGGTCGCCTTGCTCAAGCTTGCGAAACGCTTCTTGAGCTTGAGTGGCAATCGTGGGGTCACTCTCGGCAGCCTGATTGGCTTTTACGTAGATATCGACAAGATCAAAGAGCGTTGGGTTTGCAGGTAAGGTGCTCCCAAAGCGGTCAAATGCAACAGACAGGTAGCCGTACTGTGTGCCCCAGTCGCCGAGGTGATTGATCGATACACAGTGATAGCCTCGGTAGGTGCCGATGCGCGCGAGCGCCGCGCCAAGTGCGGTGGGGCGGAGGTGGTAGGCCATGAAGTGCTTGGCAATATTGGGAGAGCTATACTCGAGAATCCAGGTCCCCCGAGCGTTCTCTGGAAGAGCGCCATAAGGAGTGGGAGCAAGCAGGTCTTTTAAAACTTGAGAGAAAACCTTTTGTGCTGGGATCTGGAAGTTGACGTAAGCCCCAGATGCACTCACGGTGATGCCGTCGAGGTTTTGGGCCTTTAAAAGAGTGCAGAGCTCTTGCGCGGTCGCAGGAGGCGGAGCACCCCAGTCTTTTGCAATTTTAAAGCAAGCAAACGCGAAGTCTCCCAGCGTAGGATCTGGGGGAGTTACGAGATCTGCGGGAGTGACCGCAGGGAGTGCGGGCGTACGGGTTTGGAGGGTCAGGGTGAGGGCTGAGGCGAGTGCCCGAGCGAAACGTTCCATAGCTTTGGAGTTAGCAGCTCTGATCGGGTCTCTCAAGAACTGGCCGCATCAATTGAGTAAAATCGTAGAAAACTGGTCCCCTTGTGTGTGGGTATGGATTTTAATATTGA
>JBILEK010000097.1:0-5826 GCA_044352155.1 Bdellovibrionia bacterium | reverse complement strand
AATTGAAGCACAGTCCTACACTCGGCCTCAGGGTCTAAGGATTTAGTGGCTTTTTCAAGCTCCAAGCTGAGCTCGCCAAGCCGAGTAAATCCATAACTTGCAGCACTACCCCTAATCCGATGAGCGATCTCGGCGAGCGTCGTAAAGTCTTTTAATTGGAGAGCCATTTTCATCTTCATGAGATCTGCCTTTCTGCTCTCTAAGTAGTCGACGGCAAGGTCCTTGAGCGCGGGGTCTAGCACTTGAGGGTTTGAGCTCGACTCCTTTTCTAAGATCGAAAAAAGAGTGTCTCTGAAAATAGGTTTTACATAAAAATCATCAGCACCAATCTCGATTGCCCGAGCGCGCTCCTTAGGGTCGTCGTTTGCGGTAAGCATCACAATCCGTTGCTTGAGCTTTTTTGATTTTTGTTCGTACTGTCGGATGGAGTGAGTGGTTTCATACCCGTTCATTTCTGGCATCTGGACGTCCATCAGGATGAGGTCGTAGGATTGAGTGCAAACTTTCTCGAGCGCTTGTGCCCCGCTGTAAGCGTGATCAATCTGCACTGGCATCTCTTTTAAGTACGCCTCAATGACGATGTGATTATCTCTTGAGTCATCGACAACCAGGAGTGAGACTGCCTTGATCAGCGAACGCTTAGGGGAGAATTTCCGTGGAATACTTGGATCACTTAGTTCAGGTTTACTTAAGTGTGCTGCAGTCTGCAGAGGAATTGAGAACTCAAAAATCGAACCTCTCCCAACTGCAGAGTCGACACGAATTTTTCCTCCCATGAGGCTGACCAGCTGCCGTGCAATCGAGAGTCCCAGACCTGCGCCACCACCGTTCTTAAGCGCATCTTGCTCAAGCTGTACAAAGCTTTCAAAAATATGCTCTTGCAGTTCTGGAGCGATACCAGGACCTGTATCCATCACTGAAAACAGGAGTTGATCAGAAGTCGCACTGACCTGAATCGTGACGCCCCCCGCTTTTGTAAATTTTATGGCATTTTGAGTGAGATTGAGGAGTACTTGTAAAACGCGACTTCGATCCGCAACAACGACCTCGGGCGTATTGGGCGAGACTTCAAAACGCAAAAAGAGTCCTTTTTCACGTGCTTTCGTCATTTCGAGGTCAACAACGTCTTCAATCAATCGAACCGGACTCATTCGCTCAGGATGAATTCGTAGAATCTGGCTCTCAAGTTTTGAGAAATCCAGGAGATCACTTAAAAAGCCCATCAAAGTTTGTCCGGCGCGGCGGATCACTTGAACATATTTTCGCGACTCTGTGTCGTGCACTCGCTCAGAGAGAAGATCAGCCATCCCAAGCATCGCGTTCATAGGATTTCGAATTTCATGACTCATTCGAGCGATGAAATCCGACTGCAATTTTTTGCTGCGATCAAGCTCGGCTACCACCCTCCGGATCTCGCTAACTCCCGGACGAAACACAAAGAGCGCTTCAAGAGTCAGTACAAACAGAATCGAAAGTAGGACTTGCAGCTCAGTTCTTCGCAGCGTCTCAAAACGATCACGCATTTTTTTTTGGAGTTTAAGGCCTAGGGTTTGAGCAGCTTCTCGAAAATCAATTTCGTGACTCAACAATCTCTCTAACTGAGCTTGCATCTGAGATTGCTCGCGCGGCGATTTGCTTTGAGAGGAGTGATCAAGCTCTTCAATGCTGCGCAGGATGTTTAAAAAACCAGAATTTAAGATTAAAAACTCTTGAGATTGTGGACCCAAGATTTTCTCAAATTCTCTCTGACTTTCGTTCATTTGCTCAGTGAGACCTCTCATCTCGGCTATCAGGCGCTGTTTTTCAGCCTCGGTTGAGGCGAACTGGGTGCGCACAAGTGTTGAGCCGAGTCTTTGAGCAAGAGACCGTTGATGAAACGCTAGATCAATCACTTCGTTATCGATCGCTTGCTCGTTGAGCATCGATTGCACAACTAAGTGAGTGCCAAGAGTGAGCGCCGCAATAGCGCTGAGCCCAGCCGCGTAACGAAACGTCATGCTTTTCCAGAGTCGAGCGCGCTCGCCACTCATTTTTGGTATAATCATGTGCCCTCTCTACGGATCGTGAAACTTTCTCGACGTGCTTACATCACGGACTTCTTGTGTTCCAATCACTATTCAAAGAAAAGCAGACGATTTTTTTTAAAACTCCTCATGGGGCGTTTAAGGCCAAAGTCTCGTGGAAAAAAGTCACTTACTGTGTGCGTAAGCACGGAGCGTCTGCAGTCATTCTTTGAGTAAATCCCCTAATCAATTGGGCAAATCAAAAGGCACAGATCTTCGGTACGGCCATTGCTCAATGAGGGCTGATTGCTTCTTTTGATAAAACATAAACGAGACGGGACAGAGGAGGTCTCATTGTTATGATGTCAACTCAGGGCGGCGCTTCCGCCATTCTCCGCAAAAATTTCCCGACATTTGAGTCTTTTGAACTGGCGCCTCGCCGGACTCAGCGGAGCGTTCTGATCGTTGAGGATGATCCTTGGATTGAGCCTGTATTGTCGCGCGGAGTTCGTGAAGCGATGCCTAATTATGACGTGAAGCTTGATTGGGTCAGTACGGTTGAGAGCGCAAAGTCAAAACTGTGGGATGGGTCTTACGTCATGGTGATTGCCGATGTGTTACTCAACGATGATCAAGACGGTCTTGAGCTCTGGCATTATTGCCAAAAGTATTTTCCTGAGATGCCGGTGTTGCTGATCTCATCACTCTCGTTTGAGGCTTTTTTTCGACGAGTCGGTCGAGAAGATTGCCCGGCGTTTTTGCCTAAGCCGTTTCAAGTCGGAGAGTGCCGCCAGATGGTTCGTGGACTCGCTGAGTATGTCGGTGAGTCAGCATGAATGCGGCGTCGATTCGATGGAGATGGATGGATGTCTACTGCCCTCTCGTGATTCTCGCGGCTTTGCTTTTGTCTACGCATGTTCAACTTCTCGATAGCTTGAAAGGAAATGGTTCATGGAATTCAGAAAAACTCTTACCGGTACCCTCACCTGTCGAAAACTCCCAGGTAAACAAGCCCTCAATATTGATGTCGAAAAAAAGATCTCCGAGTGGTTCAAAGAGCATCATACCGCCTCGGACCCGGGTTTAAGTTATGAGGTCGAGTTCTCCCGTAATGGGCAGAGTCAGTTTGTGGAGTGTCATACGCGGATTCAATCCTCGCTGGGTCGATGGAACGCGTATGATTGGGGGCGCAGTCCCGATGAGTCGCTTGCGAGGTGTTTAAAAAGTTTAGAGAGGATTGCGGTTTGATCAAATTCTCGCGTCTACCCCACGCGAGGAGAAGGGAGGGGATCATGAAGAAGGCACTTTGCTTTGAAGAAATCATCCCCAAGGAGCGCAGCCCACCAGTAAGGCCCTGAGCGATGAGAGGGCCTAAAAAACGCTCAAAGAAGGGGCCTGGAAGATCACCTTTGATCCCTGGGCCCCTTTCTTATTTGTGTCAATGATCTGACGTATTTGAAGAGCTTTTAGTTGAAGCGCTAAAACTCCGATTCGAAAAACAGTGAGGTTAAAGAGAAGCACATTTTGGTTGATGCTCGCAGCGCTTGGACTGCCTGAGCTGGTCTGGGCATGGCCCCCCACGTTTGGAACTGAGTTTAACTTTTCAAACGCGCAGATCGATCGTGCGTTTTCACAACGTCTTAAGATCCTAGGCGATGCTGGACAACAACCAACCGAGATGGAGCATGCTTGGGTCAAAAGCTTTTCAGAGGCAGTGGCCGCGAAGTGTGGCGCTCACTGCGAAGTGACTCAAAAGAGAGGGAAGTTCGGTTTCATCGAGTATCTCGTCCGCTTTAAAAACGGATGGCACTTTAATATCTCAGTTGACCCAAGTGTCATTGAGATTCAGACGAAGCCCGAAACTCTTGAAGAGCTCCAGAGAAACGAGGAGATGTATCGTAAGTATATTTTTGAAGTCGCCCAGGACTTAAAACTCAATGGCCAGGGACAAACCGCTCATTTTAACATCGGGACGCAGTCTTTCAGCGACGGAGATGTGGAGCGCTTTTTGCGATTTTACATCGATTACTCATCCAATACCGCCTTGGCTGAAGGGATCTTTGGCAGTGACTTCGACAACGCTCCTCCGTTTGCAACCCTCGATTTGCAAGCGCGCGCCGAGTTAAAAAGTGTGATCGATGACTGGAGATCAGGAAAGCTAAAGAGCGTGCGCGAGGCTGCAGAGCGTATCCACCGGAAGGTCTACGCAAAAACTGCAAGCCGCTTTGAGAACGTTGCTAGTGCCGCTTATCATTATCAAGCGATCGGGCTTAAGGCGCTCGTTGTTTTTGATTTTCCTCTTCGAGATGCGCCCACAGAGTTGCGGGCGGTTCGACAACCCAAGAGCGCGCGCGAATATGTGTTGATGTCAGAACTCATTCAAAAAAGAATGGAGTATCTCGATCGTATGCGGCCTGCTTTGCGAGTGCCATCGGTTGGGTATCGCACCTACTCTCCGAACGAGGTTTACAGTCGCTTCGTTCTGTATGTCAGGGAGATGGGTTTAGATCCTAAGCATTACGAGTCCTTACTTGGTGACGAGATGCCAAAATCAAAGCAACTTGATGTTTTGATGTCTGGAAGCGCTCGATTAAATGTGCCCTCTGACTTTCGAGTCGTTTCAGCCTATCTTGAAGAGTATCCAAACTCCCCTGTCGTCCTAGAGCAGTTACAAAGCATCCTTGAGCTTAAAAAAAATCAGGGCGAAAAAGGGCGAAAAGTTCTCCGCGATCTTTTAGAGCGAGCAGAGCGCGAGCCTGAGCTACGCAGCAGTGCGAGTAGATTTTTCGAGCGCATGAGTGAGAGCTCTTTTTACGGCGACTTTGTTGCGCAGACTCGATGGCGCGAGCGGCTCCCTTTATCCAACTTTGAGCCCACAAGCTCAGTGGCTTCATGGTTGAGCTGTGCCACCGCACAATTGCGGAGTGCTGTGCGCTCGCAATGAGCATGAGTTCCGAAATCGTCTCATGTGTTAAAAAGTGGCGGAGAGAGAGGGATTCGAACCCTCGAAACGTTTTACCGTTTACACGCTTTCCAAGCGTGCGCCTTCAACCACTCGGCCATCTCTCCGCAGGGAACAAAACTCGGTCAGACTGAAAGTCGGTAACACAGTCGCTGAGCAAGCGTCCAGAACGGAGCTCGTCCGCTCTCAGGGCTCTCAGCACAGATCCGAGGGTCAGATCAAATCGCGCCACTTCAGCGTGAACAAACTTCAGGATCTGACAGGTGTCACTTCGGCTTTGGTGCGTTTTTGTAGCTATTTAACGCGAAGCAGCGATAGTTACGCAAAGAGCCAGCATAGTGTTTTTAATTACTTAACGCGGAGCGTATTTTCACGATCCATAAATTGACACTGGCACCCGCTTTGCTGTCCTGCACGCTCAGTCTCAACACAGAAGACAAGCATAGGGGCGCGCGTGCGGGGGCGATTTTTTTAGGGGGTCTTTGCACATGAGTTTGCAGATAAAAAAGAAAACCACAGTGAATCACGGAGCGTTTAGGACCATTGCATTGAGCTTCATTGCAGGGAGCGTGGGCTTGCTCATGGGCTGTAATGATCTCTCAGATCGTAGCGGACCTTATGATCAACCTTGGTTCGACGTGTTTAAGCACTCTTGTCAGCGCGCTGATCCGACCCCTGGGTGTAACTTCTATGCAGAAGGGATCAAGATCCATGACTTAAACGACCCCTCCTACAATCGCACGCGGGATCAAAGATCCTATGAGTATGGGTTTTGGTCGTTTAGAGACTCATCTGGTTTGCTTGCGACCTATGATGGCTGGGCATGGCTGAGCCCGAAAGGCGTTCTGTACGACGAACTAG
>JBILEK010000001.1:0-95453 GCA_044352155.1 Bdellovibrionia bacterium | reverse complement strand
GGGCGAGCTCTCACCGAGCACTCCGATGCTTTCTCTGACGACAAAATGGATCAAGCCTCAGATCAGGAGGCACAGATCATCCAGATTGCCGGGGAGAGCTTTGCTGAGCGCTTTACGCTTCAGAGCAGTAGGGGAGTACAGATCGCACAAACGCTTAACGCTTGGGCAACTCTAACGCGCGATCGGAAATCACGCACTCGTACAGAGCAGGATGTCGCAGAGTTTTCTCAGCGCCTTTTTGGAATCGATGTCGCTCAGGCCAAAGTTGCACTCACCCTTGCAGAGCAGGGAAATCTCTCTCAAGCCAGAGAGCTTAATGCACAGATCGCAAAACACTGGGAAACCTCGTCTGCAACGTCAGCTCGAATCCTCATGGCATGGTATAAATCCAAGCGCTAATTGCGCTCGCGCTTGAGCTTTATTTTTTTTTGCCCGCTTCGATGGATCTCAACCACGGAATACTGAGCCAGCCTTCTGCGATGACAAGCTGGAGCTCTTGAAGCTGCTCACTGCGGATATGCTTAAAGAGCTCATCGCTTACCCGGATCCACCTGGGTTCAGGTGCAAGCGAGTGCTCAGACTGAGCCTGAGCGATGTAAATCTCATAAGTGTACAAGGGTGAGCCTTTTCCGCCCGAGCGCTTTCGGACTCGCGAGTTGAGGATCGTTCGGGACTCAGGCACTCCTGGAGATCGATCGAGCTCTCGGTTAAGATCGGCAGTGATCTGCACCGCACTCGTGGGTAACCCGACGGTCAGTAGGAGTGCCGACTCAATGAGGATGCGATGAGGACGTGAGGAGCCTTTGAACAAAAGCTTCAAACCGAAGAGGATACCCCCTGCCGCAATCCCTCCTCCCATGAGACTGAAATAAAAGAGTCGAACAGAGGAGACGTGACTTCTCGGATCAAGTTCCAAAGGAGCCATAAAAAAACTAACAATCCCGTAAGCCGCAATCGCCCAAACAAGCGACTCGACCATGAGCGTGCGATAAAAATAAGCGTCCTTCCAAAAAGGAGAGCGCAACTTTTCTTGCATTGCTTGTGTAAGTTGGGTTTTAAAATCAATGAGTCCCTCCACCAGTTCTGTAGGTTTTTGGGGAGCGCCATCGCCCGAAGCGATCAAAAATCGGCCATCGCAGCTCAGCGTTCTCTGTGAGCGCATGATGTTTAAAATCGATTTCCTAAGCCCCGAGGACTCTTGAAGAGCTTCTCTTAACCCCGTGTGATCGCTTGTGACATAGATTTTTGAATCAAAGCGATGATCACCTGTTTGGACTTCGTCCGAAACCCCGAGGCGCTTAAAAAACCGATCCGCTGGGCTTTCAAAGTGGAAGGAAAAAGCAATTTTCCAGTCCACCGGGAGCTTGATTTGATAGTTGTGAGTTATCCCAGTTTTACTGCGATTCTGGTAAAAATAGTACGTGACTTCTTGATGACTCAGGGGACGCCAGTTGAGGTGAGGTCGAAAGAATCGAATGAGAAACGCTCCGGCCGCAACGGTGACTCTCAGGAGCGCAAACATGGCTGAGTATCAAACCTCTGCTGCAGCCCGTGTCGTTTGTACGGTTGGAGCTTGGGTGCGATCTGCAAAGTCATAGTGTCTTAAAACATCAATGGCTGCGCGAAATCCACTTTTCACGATTTCTGACATTTTTTTTGGGTTCAAAGAGAAGTGCTCGCGCGTAAACATTTGATGATCGGTAGCGCGAGGGTGGATATAGAGGGTATCTACATTTTTTTTAACATGAAGCTCTCGCTCAAGGATTTCGCAGATCTTCGTTCGAAGATCCTCGGCTAACCCCTGCTCCGTGCAAAAATCATAAGTACTCTGAAGAGCGGCTCGGTTGCGTTTTTCGTACTGCACGTGGGTCGTGATTTTGCGCTCGATCAAGAGATAGAGCGCTTGTACGAGCATTGCCGGGAGACCGAGTTCTGTGAGGGATCCCACCTCTGGCACATAGTGATACGGTTGGTGCGTGTAGGAGGCGATCACAAGATCTGCTCCGGCGTCTAAAGCGACATGAGTGGAGAGTGTGTCTCGGATCTCGCCATCCATGAAATAAACGGTTTTCCCGTTGGTCGCCTGAATTGGGAAAGGCGCAAAAATTCCGGGAATCGCGACTGAAGCCGCACAGGCTTGTGAGATTCCATAGGCATTGGCGTACTCGGTCGGAGTGTCGGCATGGGCGGGCACTTGATCGAGCTTTCCAAAAATCACTTTTCGGGAGTGGTTGAGCTGAGTTGCAACGATAAACAAGTCCGCAAGGTAGTCCTCAAAGCGATTTGACGGCATGACCTCTTCGCGAATGTAGCTTTCAATCCCTGCGGTCGAGAAGATTCCAGTGGTCTTAAGCCAACGCAGCTGGAGCACGGAGTCCCATCGACCGAGGAGAAGTTTGGGAAGAATCTTGCGTAAATCCCCAAGCGGCAGCATCTGCTCGCGCGCAACTTCGGCACGTAGCTTAAAGAGTTTCGAGTACGTGATTCGAGAGAGCGGCTTTTTGCTTCCGCGCTTTCCTAGGAACGAATCAAAAATATCATCCAGGCTGTATCCGGCCGCCAAGTACGATCCAATCACCGAGCCTGCGGATGAGCCCACATACATGGAGATCTCCATCGGAGAGGGGGGGCGTGTTGTCGGTGGGTTGCCGCGAAGTCCGCCCATGAAAGTAAACCCTTGCTCCTGAAGGGCAAGTGCAACACCCAAGTGAAAAGCTCCGGCTTTAATGCCGCCCCCTGAGCAAACGAACGCGATGCGTTTTTTTGGGGCTATTTGGATCCTATTGCGTGTAGGGTGAGCTTTTCGCGTGTAAGGCATCGCCAAACGGTAGAGTACTTGAATTTTAAGGTTAGGGAAATACAATGGGAAGCAGGATGTCGGAGCTTATACTTGGATACTCAGCGATTCCCGAATGGTTGCCCTTGATGGACTATGCAGTCCAGAGAGGCGTCAGCCTTTCAACGCTCCGACGCTACATCAAAGCCCAGAAGATTGAGTATAAGCTCGAAAAAGGGCGTTACTTCATTCGAAACTCCGAAATCAAAACCCAGGAAGGAATTCCTGCCTCGGCGGAGTTCGCCGCGCTCCAGGACAAAACGCAGCTTCTTGAGAACGAGCTCCATAAGGCACACGAGGAGATCTCCGAGCTCAAGATGCTGATCGCCCTCTATGAGAACAAGATTCCCCAAAGCGCTCCAGAGCTCAATCAGTAGTTTTTTTGTCGCACTGTGCTTTTTCTTACCCTCGTCAGGGCTGGCATCGCCTGAGCTCGATCGCAAGTATGCGCTTGAAACGATCGGCATGCTCCGAGCTTGGGATAATGTCGATGGTCTCTTTGCGGAGTATGTGGATGGAGCGTTTCGCGAATATTTTTCTGCACAGACGCGATTTCGAGTTCAGGACCTCGCGCGCGCTAATGAGGTTCTTGGAAAATCAAAAGTCCCCTACGAGCAGTTGATCACAGACCCGCAGGTGCTGGGGCAGTTGGGGCGCACTTTGCGGGTGGAGAGTCTCATCCGGACCCGAGCGTATAAGGAAGGTCCGGAGTACCGATTCGTGATTGATTGGCTCCATCTGCCGAGCTTGGATCTTGTGGCGACCCATTCGTTTCGTCTTGGAGAGCCTGAGGCGGGAAAGAGTTTGGGCTCTGAGACTTTGAAACATGAGCTCAAACGAGCAATGGACGCGTTGATTGCTCAGCTTCCGTTTCAAGCGCAAGTGAATGGCCGAGATTCAGATTGGGTCACCATCAATATCGGTCGGACCGATGCGATCAAGCGTGGAGATCAGCTCACGATTGCAACTGTTGAGGAGGTCAAGCGTCATCCTTTACTGGGCACGCTCATTGACTGGCGCATGGTCGAAACTGGCCAAGTCGAAGTCGACTCCGTTGACGGCGGGATTGCGTTTGGGCGTGTCATCGCGCAGGAGCCAGGAAAGCAGATTTCAAGATTTCAGAAAGTGATTCGAGTTGTTCAGGCCGCAGCTCAAAGCTCGAGCCAGACTCCGCCGCTCACGCGCGCAGAGCAAGAGGCTGAGAGCGAAAAAAATCGCGAGCGAGAGATCGCTCGCCTGGGTTGGTTTTTGATCTCGCCTCAACTGGGCAACTTCTCTCGCACCATCAGCACTTCAAACGGCACTCAGGGCAAAACGGGAGGAGGCTTCTATCTCGGCGCGCGCGCAGATGGACAGCTCTGGCTGACGAAGGAGTTTTTCACAGAGCTCTCGTTTGCGTATGGGTTTTCGGGCTATACGCAGCAAGATATCGTTTCAGGAGCAGAGGAGTCGGCCGCGAAAGGATCGTCGACGTTCTCTCATTTTTCGGTTTCGGGCGGCTATAACTACTACGTGACGCGTGATCTTTACGGCCCACGCGGTTTTGCAAAAGTCGGCTATCGGAGCAGAAGCTACTCACTTCCGTCGGTTGTCGCCAGTTCCTTAGCGCCCATTTCGTTTTCGAGCCTTTTTTTGGGAGTGGGTGCGGATCTCCCGATTCGAGGGGGATACGGAGTGTTGTTGAGCTTTGATATTGGAGTCTTTAAGTCTCTGACACAGACGGAGCTTACGCTGGGCACAGATCTCGGCGTCACTGACTATGGCGTCTTTTTAGGGGGGTACTTCCGCATGGCCCCAAAGATGATGATCCGCGCAGGTTTGGATGTGCAAGGCAATAGCGCAGACTTTTTAAGTAGCGAGAATCTCTCGCACCGCGTGTTCACCTTTGCTCCCGCACTCGTTTACTCCTTTTAAGTTTCGCGGTATCCGAGTGCTCGATGGCTAAAGCTCCACAAAAAATCCGTCAGCGTGCCGAGGAGTTGGCCTCTGAGATTCGCGCTCATGATTATCGGTACTATGTACTAAATGATCCGACGATCTCGGATGCCGAATATGATCGCCTGATGCGCGAGCTCGAAAAGATTGAATCCGAGTGGCCAGAGCTCCGCACCTCTGACTCACCTACTCAGCGTGTTGCGGGGGCACCTGCCGAGGAGTTAGCAAAGATCCGGCATGGATTGCCGATGCTCTCTTTGGCAAACGCTCTTTCTGAAGAAGAGTTTCTCGACTTTGATGCACGCGTACACCGGTTTCTCGATCTTCCGCAAGCACGAGAGCTTGAGTACTTTGTGGAACTTAAGTTTGATGGTCTCTCGATCAACTTAACTTACCTAAATGGCGTGCTCGAAAGTGCCGCGACTCGTGGTGATGGCGAAGTGGGCGAGAACGTGACTCAAAATATTCGCACGATCCGATCGATTCCGCTGAGGCTCAGAGATTCGAAGCTGACCGAAAAAATGCCCAAAAAGATAGAGATTCGCGGTGAGGTCCTTCTCCCGATCCGTGACTTCGAAAAACTGAATCGCGATCAAGAGCAACGCGGACAAAAGATTTTTGCAAATCCACGTAATGCAGCCTCGGGTTCGCTGAGGCAGCTTGATGCAAAGATTACTGCGACCAGACCGTTGACGGCTTTTTTCTATGGACTGGGCCAGTCAGAGGGAGCGCGCTTTGAGACACTCTCGGAGTTCGAGGATCAGCTCGAGGACTGGGGTTTTCGGGTAGGATCTGAGCGTCGAGTTTGCAAGGGTGCAAAAGAAGTTCTCGAGTTTTACAAACAAATTGAGCAAAAACGCGATCAGCTTGCGTTTGAGATTGACGGGATTGTGGTCAAGCTCAACCACTTCGATCTCATCGAGCAGGCGGGCTATGTGGCGCGCTCTCCGCGCGGGATGGTCGCGTTCAAGTACGCAGCTCGACAAGAGACCACCGTGATTGAGGATATCTTTATTCAAGTGGGACGCACAGGCGCTCTGACTCCAGTCGCTCAGCTTAGGCCCGTGCGAGTTGGAGGAGTTACAGTGAGCCGCGCCACTCTCCATAATCAAGACGAGATTGATCGAAAAGATATTCGTATCGGCGATACAGTTTTGATTCAACGCGCAGGAGATGTGATCCCTGAGGTAGTAAAAGTCATCACAGAGCGTCGCAGTGGTAAAGAGCGCCGCTTCAATCTCCCGACTCTCTGCCCGGTTTGTGGCTCTTCTGCCCAGCGTAAACCAGGGGAGGCAGTCACGCGCTGTACGGGGCGTAACTGCGCAGCCAAACTGAAAGAGAGCTTAAGGCATCTTGTGATGAAAGACGCTCTGAATGTCGACGGAATGGGTGAGAAAATCGTTGAGCTCCTCGTCGATGAAGGACTCGTCATGCAGCCGGCAGATGTTTTCCGTCTGAGACCTTCGCAGCTTTTGGCTCTCGAGGGTTTTGCCAAAAAATCGAGCGAAAACCTGATCGCAGCAATCGAACAAGCACGCACGCCTGAGTTGTATCGATTGATTTTTGGACTCGGGATTCGACATGTCGGTGAGCAGACAGCAAAAGCTCTCGCCCGTCATTTTGGCGAGTTCTCGAAGTTGCAGGACTCCACGCTTGAGCAGCTTGAGGAAGTCGATGATATCGGCCCTGAAGTCGCGCGTTCGATTCGTGACTACTTTGAGGATTCGGTTCACGCAAAGCAGGCGCGAGAGCTCCTCACAGTCTTACAGCCTGTAAGCCCGAAACGATCCCAAGCGAGCGGCCCTTTTTCGGGGAAGACCGTCGTTCTCACGGGCACGCTCCCAACATTATCTCGCAGTGAGGCGACCAAACTCATCGAAGAAAACGGCGGAAAAACCAGCTCCTCGGTCTCCAAGAAAACACATTTTGTTCTTGCAGGAGATGAGGCAGGCAGCAAGCTTGATCAAGCCCGCAAACTCGGGCTGACGGTGATTGATGAAGCTGAGTTTCTCCGGCTTCTCAAATGATGATTGAGACCCTAAGCGGCTCGGTTTCTTGCGCTCTTTGGTCTTAGGACAACTCCGCTGTCAATGTCGCGGCACTTTTTATCCCAACGCTCTTTGGCGCTCGTATACTTTCCTTGCAAAGTAGAGTGCCTGAAGCGAAGTGCAGGAGTCGTTTTAGGCATGTAGTACAGTTGTGTCATGATCTGATCGAGGGCTTGACGTTGTTCGCGGGGAGGAAACTTTTCGATCCCGACAAAATACTGGGTGTAGAGATTTTGAAGACGCTCGATTAGTTGATCGGCTCGTTTCATGAACAGTCGAAGCTTTGTGTTCCCCGCTGGATCGTCACCGATTTGTGCGTCGATATCCCCACTGAAGTCATACTTCCTTAAGTCGATATCGTCGTCGATTCCGCCCATTGTTTATGAGAGTAACATCTGTGTTCTGGGCTAGAAATGTGTCATTGATCACCCGGTGCCTGGCGTAAACCACTGAAATCAATATATAAAATGACGCTTTGACGAGTCAGAGCACCGCAGAGATAACGCACAGATCATTGGAGCAAGAATGAAAATCAAAACCCACTACGTCTGTCAGGAGTGCGGGACGACAAGCCCGAAATGGCTTGGGCGCTGTACGGGCTGCGGAAACTGGAACTCAATGGTTGAGGAGCGCCTTGGAGGGGAGTCTGCGAGTTCATCGATTCGCCCGAAGACTCAAAAACTCGCGCCCAAATTTGAGCGTCTGGAGGAGCGGACTGAGGCTCAAGTGGCGCACGCTCGCTCATCGACAGGGCTTCAGGAGCTGGATCGGGTCTTGGGTGGGGGGATGGTTCCGGATAGTTTTATTCTGATTGGGGGTGACCCTGGGATCGGCAAGAGCACGATCCTGCTTCAGGTGGCGCGCGGACTGAAAGACAAGAAAGTTCTTTATGTCAGCGGGGAGGAAAGTGCTGAGCAGATTCGCTCTCGCGCCGAGCGTTTGGGTGTGCAGGGGGAAGGGCGGATTTTTCTCGCCGCTGAGACCGAGCTTGGATCTGCGCTCGCGCTTGTCGATGAGCTTGAGCCTCAAGTGCTGATTATGGACTCGCTTCAGACCTTTGTGAGCTCTGACCTTGAGAGCGCTCCTGGCTCGGTCAGTCAGGTGCGCGAGATCGCAGCAAAGCTCATGCAACTTGCAAAGAGTCGCAGGATCTGCGTGTGGCTTGTGGGACATGTCACCAAAGAGGGGAGCATCGCTGGTCCCAAAGTTGTAGAGCATATGGTTGATACGGTGCTCTATTTTGAGGGCGACTCTTCCCAGACGTTTCGATTGCTTCGGACGGTTAAAAATCGCTTCGGTTCTTCGCGCGAGCTCGGAGTATTTGAAATGGGGAGCGAAGGACTTGAAGAAGTGCTCAATCCCTCGAGTCTGTTTTTGAGTGACCGAAAGGACTCAGTAGCCGGCACTGCAATTACGGCGTCGATGGAGGGAACGCGTCCGATTTTGGTTGAGCTTCAGGCGCTTGTGGCGCCCTCAGTGCTTGCGATGCCGCGACGTACGACTGTGGGGATGGATACTGCGCGTGTATCTCTGATTGGCGCGATTTTAGAGCGTCACCTGCGTCTACCACTAGCGCAGCACGATCTTTTTTTAAACGTGGTTGGCGGGTTACGCTTGAGTGAGCCGGCAGCAGACCTCGCAGCAGCAGCAGCTCTTTGGTCGAGCTTAGATGGGCGTGCGTGGCCGCAAGGTTGGATTTTTTTTGGTGAGCTCGGTCTGACGGGCGAAGTGCGTCGGATCCCACTGGTTGACGTCCGAGTGGAGGAGGCAAAAAAACTTGGTTTTACAACCTGCGTGATCCCTGCAAGCGCCTATGAGCGTTGCAAAAAAATCAGCGGCATCGAGCTCCGCACTTTAGATCGGCTTGCTGAGTTGCCGCGTTTGATGGAGATGCGAAAACCTCTGAGCTCTAAGGCAGGTAACGCGAGTTTTTCTGCTCCACCCACCAGCCTTTGATCCAAGCAAGCGCTGGGGATGGCTGAACGCTATAGGAAGTGATCGCACCCCTTTCTACTTTAAAAGAAATAGTTACAGCCGCCAACACACCCGTGGTGCGAGTAACAGAAAACAAAGCTGAAGAAACTGCAGAAGCCTTCACGCTCTTGGGCTGTTAACCCATTGTGCATTGAGAAATTACAGTGAGGATACGAGATTCACGGGGTGTTTTTCTCCAGCATTTAAAACTAATGACTAAACTAAAGGGTCGTCCGTTGGATAGCCTTACCCCACTGGGCGAGCATTTGGTTTCTCAGAGAGCCTTCAATTGCGGGTCGAAACTCTCGCTCAAGCTTCCAGCTCCGCTTAAGCTCATCAAGCCCGCCCCAGATCCCAGCCCCTAAGCCCGCGACAAATACGGCACCCAAACTTGTCGTTTCTCGGATACTGGGTCGTCTTAGCGTGCGACCCAACAGATCGCTTTGAATTTGCATCAGCAGATTGTTTGCTGAGGCGCCGCCATCTACGTTGAGCGCCGGTAGCGAGCGTCCTAAATCCTTTTGCATCGCTTGGAGGAGATCGGCGTTTTGTAGTGCGATCCCTTCAAGTGTAGCGCGTGCTAGATGAGCGCGCGTCGTTCCGCGAGTGAGGCCACAAAAAAGTCCTCGTGCATTTGGGTCCCAGTAAGGTGCTCCCAAGCCCGTGAGAGCTGGCACAAAAACGACTCCATCACTTGAGGGTACGGAAGCGGCGAGTGACTCGACCTCTGACGAAGAATCAAAAAAACCAAGCCCATCGCGTAACCACTGAATTGCGGCACCAGCGACAAAAGCGCTTCCTTCAAGCGCGTACACAGTTTTACTGCGCGCGCCAAGGTTCCAGGCCACAGTGGTGAGGAGTCGATGACGACTCATGACGGGCCGTGTGCCCGTATTCATGAGTAGAAACGCGCCAGTCCCGTAAGTGCATTTGGCGCTCCCGGGCTCAAAGCAGGTTTGCCCAAAAAGCGCAGCCTGTTGATCTCCTAGAATTCCGGTGATGGGAATTCCATCCGGCAGTCCGGGGATGTTTCGGGTTTTTCCAAAGTGTCCCGAAGAGGGTAAGATCTCCGCGAGCGCTTCATGAGGGACTTGAAAAAGCTTGCAGAGATCCTGAGTGAACGATTCGTTTTTAAGCGAGTAAAGCAAAGTGCGTGAAGCGTTGCTGGGCTCAGTGGCAAAGGCGCTTCCCCCTGTGAGCCGTGCGAGAAGGAAAGTGTCCATCGTCCCCAAGGCAAGCGTGCCTCGTCGTTGAGCAGCGCGGAGTTCGGACAAGTGTTTGATCGCCCAAGAGATTTTAGTTCCACTAAAGTAAGGATCGAGCAGGAGACCTGTCTGAAACCGAATCTTTTTTTCAAGCCCCTTTCTTTTGAGAGCTTCGCAGATTTTTGAGGTTCTGCGGTCTTGCCACACGATCGCTCGCGATAGAGGTTGAAGAGTCTTTCGATCCCAAAAGCCTATGGTCTCGCGCTGATTGGTAATGCCGATTGCAGCGACTGTTCTTAAATCAACACGCTCACTGACGTGTTTGATTCCTTGAAGAACTGAGTTCCAAATTTGATCAAGATCGTGCTCCACTAAGCCCGGTTTTGGAAAGTGCTGCTCAAACGGTACATAAGCCTCGGCGAGCACATTTAACTTTGAGTTCATCACAAGCACTTTTGTGCCCGTAGTGCCTTGATCGATTGCGAGAATAGGATTCATCGTTTTTTACCTCGAATGCTTGCGCGGCGATGAGCGATAAAGTGGTAGGCGCAAGTCGCTGCAAGGCGTGCAGTCCTAAAGTCGATATCGAGAAAAGGGTTCAGCTCAAAAATCCCTAAGGAGTGCACTTTTTTTTCTGCAGCAGCGATGCGCATAAACTCGATCGCCTCTTTGGAACTAAAGCCATCCGCCTGCGGGGCTGAGACTCCAGGTGCAAACGCTTGAGCGCATGCATCGAGATCAAAGCTCAGTACGATGGCATCACAGCGGCGAGCAAGAGAGCGGAGTTCCTGCTTGAATAGGGAGGTGGCTTTTTGTGGCGGAATATCTTCGAAGCATTTGACGCGGATTTTTTTTGAACGTGCATAGCTCCAGAGCTCAGTCCCGTTGCAGTGACGTTGGATCCCGAATTCGATCAGTCGACTGGGCTCAAGTACCCCCTGCTCGATTGCGAGATAAAAAGGTGATCCACTGGTGATACGGGGTGAGGGCTTGCGTAGATCTAAGTGCGCATCGATATTGATGCAGCCGAGTCGAGTTCGAGACCCGAGTGCGCGTGAGAGTGCAAGGAGCTGCGTGAAACCATGATCGTGTCCTCCGCCGACGATCACACTTGTTCCGTGCTCGGCATGTCTTAGAGCGATCCAATCTGCGATTTGTTCGTGAGGGTCCTTACCTTGAGTCGGCGCGTCGCCCTGATCGACCATCGACTCAAGCACCCCGTCTTCGCCCTTAAAGAGGCCGAAGATTTCGCGGAACGCGCGTGGACCATGAGCAGCTCCTAAGCGTCCTCGGATCTGTTCAATGCCGGTGTGATCGGGGATGCCTAAGAGGCACCATTTGCCTAGATTTTTCATTTCAAATCAGACTAGTATGAAGGCCGCGTGGACAGCTTCAACGAGAAAAAGTGGTTTGTCTACATGGGCGATCACCATGAGGGCCCGTTCTCCCTTAGCGAAGTGCAAGTCAAAGTGGCACAGGGAGTCGTTCATTCGCAGCAGTATGTTTGGTGCGATGGGATGTCAGACTGGTTGCCGATGACGCAAGTCACCGACTTCCAGAGCCTCGTCAACGGAAAGACGGATCATCCATCCGTTTCTCAACCGACTCAAACGATCCTCTCGCCACAACACGAAGCGTTTAAAATCGAGCCGCAGCCCGACTTCACGGAGTCCCCTCAGCCGTCTGAAACGCTTTCGCCTGAGCCAGCGCTTGAGCTGTCGGCAGCAGACTTTGAGCCCGTACTCGTCGAGGAGAAGAGCTTAAGCGCGATTCCGATCGCCGACGTTAAACAAGAGCCCTCCCCACAAGCCCCGCTCGATGTGGCGCCAGTGGCCGAGCTGGTCGCGGAACAGCCGAGTCACTCCCAAGCACAATCAGAAAACGCCGCTCAACCCAAAGCACCGAGCTCTCGGAGGAGTGCGCTGGTTTTGTTTTTGATTGGATTTGTGATTGCGGGTTCAGGTTATTTTGCAAATCAATTTGGCTTACTTGAAGGAGTGAAACCTCATGTGAGGCCTTTTTTGAGGATGCTGGGAGATCGTGTTCCTGCGCTCGGGCGATGGATTTCGCCTCTTCCAGAGATTCCTGAGCTGAAACCAGATCAAATCACTCCTCTTGAGCTTGCGGCTCGAGCACCACTTCGAAATCAAGGGCTGCGCGTTGAGGCCCTGCTTCAAGGGGGGATCATTTTTGTTGGGACAAACCTGCCTGAGGGAACAAATCTGGAGCTCGTTGCAGTCGGAAAGCCTGAGACTCTCCTCAATCGCTTCAAGTCTCAGTTCAGTGCGCAGGCTACAGTGGCGCGCTCTTTGGGGCGGTTTCTGGGATTTAAGGGTGATGACGGCGGTCCCGTGCCGATTGGATCCTATTGGGTTTATATCTATGAGTCAGACACACAGTCTGAGCCGGTCAGGAGTGTTCTTGTAGGGCTAGCGCCAGCTGCGCAGGCCTTGCCCGATCCCGTCCCGATGGGGCGCAAGGTGGCGTATCAGGCTGAGTTTTTTTTCGGTGGGGCAGAGAACGATCCGCAGTACCGGGAGCGACTCAGTAAGTATCACGAGCTTCTGCGCGAAGAGTCTAAGACTCAGCTCGAGGAGTTGACGCAGTTTTCCTCAACGCTCTCATCGCTCTTTAACTCAGCCGTGGATAAGTACACCGCTCTATCGCGTGAGCCAAAGCGCACGGCTCTCCGCAAGGACTGGGATAAGTTCTATGAGAAGTTCGTGAAAATGAATACGCAACTTCAAGAGACTTTCTCGAAGTGGCAGCCAGATGAGAAAGAGCGTAAATTCCACGGTCGTCTCTATCTGCAAACCAAAGAAGCCTCGCTCCAGCTGGTGGAGATGCTGAACTTCATGAACGGCTACATTCTTCAGCCTCAGTCCAGTGCTGAGGACTTTCAGCAAAAACTAGTCGAGCTCAATACGCGCGCGAGTAAGAGTTTAACGGAGCTTGCTCAGAAAATTCTCAACACCGGTCAACTCCCACTCACGCCAAACGGGATGCCCCAGAGAGGTGAACAATGAAAGCCGTGACCCCCGCTGAGCGCCGCAAAGCCAAGCGCCGCATGATTTTAGATACGTTCTCTTTGTCTGTCGTGATCCCCAAGAAAGGGGACTTAAGACTGCCTCTCTTGGACTTAAGCGAGCTTGGGCTTGGTTTTGAGGTGGAGCTTGAGGAGGATGAGTCCGCGCTGATGAGCTTGCGAGCGGATGAGCAAATGGAACTTCACTTGTATCTTAATCAGTCACTCTTTTTGCCGCTCAAAGTGACCGTCAAGCGTTTGATCCCTCGGGGTAAGCGTCGCCAGGTTGGAGTCGAGTTTGTTCAGCAGGGCGGTAGTTCGCACTCTGCAGTCGTCGCATTTTTAAAAATGCTCGATATCCTCTCCGAAAGTCAGAAAAAGTAGTGTCATCGCTTTGACCCTTTAGCGCTCATCCCCACTTACCGAAAAGAGGTTGGGGGGGTAAGGGTCGATGTCTGAGTCTCAGCTGGCTGCTCTATTAGAGGGAAGAGTCGATCCTCAAGAGAAGCTCGCGATCGAGTACCAGTTTTATTTTCGAGTCCTTCAAGCAAGAGGTGCTCGAGACTCCAATCTGCTCCTTCAGCTGCGTGCAGAGTGTGAGAAACTTCCGGCTCAAACTGCAGTTCCATTGGCACTCATTCTTGAGTTGGATTTTGAGCTTCTGTCTCCTTCGCCGCATATCGATTCGTTTCAAGAGTATCTAGAAGTGTTTGATCGCTTCCCGCTTTGGAAGGGGGAGGGGTTTCTTGGGTTAGCGCGGCTTCTGGAGGCGAGCGGCAAATTTGAATCGGCTAAGGTCTTTTTTTTTCGCTCAAGCCAGGAGCTCGGCAGGATTGGTGCTGAAGTAAGATCTCTCTGGGCTTTTTACTATCGAATTTTGGTCGAAGGAAAAATGAGAAGTGATACTAAAAAACTGATCGCAGACTACCACTACGTTTATCGGAAAGCTTTAAAGCTTCAAGAGCATGAGCTCACTGCGCTAGCGCTTTTGGGGATTTCACTTGAGTATCAAAAGCTCTCGGCCATGAAACTTGCGGTCAAATCAATTCGCGACGCAGTTGAGGTTTCAAAAAAGCGTGCGGACTCACTTGTTCATGCTCGTGTCGTTTTTCAAAAGTATCAACTCCTCTTGGCGACTGATCGCCCGGAGGAAGCACTTAAGGATTTAGAGTTTTGTCGGGCTTCGCAGTTTCCGGAAATTCAAACCCTGGTGGGTGGAGCAGTGGTTCCCATCCTCGCTTCCGAAGGCCAGAAAAAATCTAGAGGCCGCGGAAAAGGAGATCTCTCAGAGCTCGAAGTCGATCTACTGAAGTTTCTTGTTGAAGGAGCCAAGGACAAGTATCAGATCATTGAGCACATGTACGGCACGCGACTGAGTCTTGATGTGACTGAAAACCGACTCAAAAATCTTCTCAATCGCATCCGAAAGAAAAGGCCAGATCTCATTGTTTTTGAAGATGGAAAATATCGAATCGTTGATCCTGGGTTTTTAGACGAGTGGCGTGCGTTAGCAGGCTAGGGCGTTGGAGCGTCAACCTCTTGGCACATAGGCAACCCTTTCCCGTTTAGGTGGACGCTCGTTAGACCGAAAAGGTCTTTGGAGGGCACTAAAATGCCTCAAAAGACTAAGAACGAGCACGTCATCGACTTTAACGAAGCCCGCACGCAGAAGCTCGAAGAGAAGCGCCGTAAAACCGAGCGTGTGTTTTTCAAGCAACTCTTAGGCATGTACACCGTCGTTGATGGTGAGCAAATGCGTGCAATCGAGATTGTCGACATCAGTGAGGAAGGGCTATCTTTTCAAGTGCCATTTAATCCTGAAAAGCCATGGCCTAAAAATCTGGAGAACTTTCAGATCCGCATGTACATGAATCAAGACATGTATTTGCCTATTTCTCTTCAAATTCAAAACTCTCGTCCGTGTATTGAGAGTGGCGTTCGTTATGTGCGCTATGGCTGCAAGGTCGATCAAGCTCTACAGTCCTTTCACGCATATAAGAGTTTCGTTCAGTTTTTGAAGTCGTACGCTGAGCACGCACATCAAGATAAAGGCGATGTCTCGCTGTTTTATCTCTAAGAAGTTTCTGAGAGCTTCGTCGAGCTTAAAGCTCGATCTCTGAGGGCGTGCCTTCGACCCAGTCATCCTCGCGCATCAGCGTAAGGTCGCTATTGCCAAAGTCGGTGGGGTGATCAGTAGGGAGAGGCAGCACTGCAGGAGCTCGATTGGCTCGTTGAGGCAGAGTTTCGCTTGAGTCCGACTCAAACGAGTCGGCACCTAAGGAACCTGAAGCTAAAGCCCCCGTGAGGAGCGAAAGATAAGCAAAAAGGCGAAGGAGCATTGCGCAATCCCTCCGCCTTAGAGCTTATCAAATTTTAACCCGTTTTTTTTAACTCGCGCTTTTTTGGAGCGAGCTTTACCCACTCCGTCAAGATCTTTGCGGCTTTTTTAGGGTTATCGGTGATCCGCTCGATCAGTTTTTGACGCAAAACGCTGATCGCGACCCTATTTTCGCGAGGTGTTTGACCCTTGCTCATGGATCCCCTCGATGTTTTCTACAGGCCCCATGAAAACTTCGTCATCAATCACAGAGAAGGCGTACCACTTATCTCCCATGCGTTGATAAAGCACGTCGACTTCGCGCTCGATTGGAGTGCGATTTTCAGTGCTGAGTGCGATGGAATCAGTTTTTTTTGTCTTTGAAGTCATGGTGTCCTCCTGTGTGCGCATCCTTGCGCTGCTACCGAGGTACCGATCGACGTCTTGGGCTTAGTTCTAAATGGAAAAGTTTTTCCTACTACGGTTCGGCATCTTTTGCCGACGTAAAGGAGTAGGTCACGCCAAAGCTCATTGCCCACTCAGGCAAGCTCACTAGGGTACTTTTACTTCGTGCGACAGTGGAGTTAAGCGCCCAGGTCTCTGTTATTTGATAACTTGCGTTGGTCCCGATCTCAAGAATCGACTCCGCAGTGGACGCGCGCACTTTTGAGAGAGTGAGGCTTACACCTAGAGTGAACTTTGATCCAAGCGTTCGTGATGCCCAAAAACTAAAGTCCGTTCTTTCAGTGCCAGAGGGAGTGAGACGCAAAGAGAGAGAGGGCCTGCGTTTACGTTTCGATCTCACATCAAGGGCGCGCGTTGCACTGAGCTCTAATCCCAACGTCCAATCATCATCTGGCGCAAACGAGCTCCCAGCACTCAGACTCAGACCTGGAGAGTCGAATGAAAATGTACGGTCAAACCCAAAAGAAAGCCCCCAGAACTCTGAGACTTCAAAGTCAGCGTGCAACCCAAGATCAAGCGCACGAGCAAGGTCGGGAGATTTACTTGAGCCGAGCTGAACTTTAAGGCTGGCGAACGAGCCCAGGTAAAATCGCGTCCAAGCAGAGAGCGCATCTCCGCGATCGCCCCCAGGATAGGAGGATGAAGAAAGCGATGCTCCAAGGTCAGTTTCTGAGCTGAGTTTAAAGCTTCCAAAAACAGACCCACTTCGCCCTCCCCCTTGGATGAGCTCAACAGAACTACCCGCCTCGTTTGCATGGGAGGGTTGAATCAAAAACGTCACAAGAGCAAACTTAAGAGCAATGAGTCGCATTTTTTCCTTTTCCTCAGCAGAGCCTGTTCGCGAGACAGGGATTGGTCACTTCGATCTAAGCGACCGGCAAGTGATTTGGGAATCATCGCAAAAGCGAGGATCGTTTAAAGAGATTTCATGGAGCGTCCTATCGGTGAGGTGTTTTCCAATTGTGATCAAGCGATGAGGACCTAAAAGCACACGGCTTAAAAAAAAGATTGTCTTTTCTTTTCGGACCCTTAGGATGATTTGAAACTATTTTACGCGTGATACGTATTCTGACATAGGAGGCGCAGTGATCGCGCCAGATCTAGAAACACAGTGGATGCTCGCGGCCAAGCTGGGGGATCGAAGGGCGTTTGAGAAGATTTATGCGCGCTTTAAAGGTCCAGTATTCAGTATGACTCGAGTTTGGCTGCGCAATGAAAGTCTAGCCGAAGAGATTATGCAGGAGACTTTTTTGCGTGTGTATCGGTTTCGCGACCAGTTTGAGCCCAAAGCTTCGGTTTCGTCTTGGATTTTTCAAATCGCGCGCAATTTAAGCTTAGATCATCTCCGAAAAAAAAAGGAGATCCTCTCCACATCTCAGGATGAGTCCCGAGATGTAGAGAGTATTCAAGCTGTGGATGCCACAGATCTTGCCGATGTTCAGTTGATTGAGCGCGTGGATGAGCAGCGTCTGGAGCAAGCTCTTGCGCGACTCTCAGATCGTCAGCGCCAAGCACTCGCACTCCGTGTTTTTTCGGAGTGGAGTTATGAGGAGATCGCTCAGGAGATGCATTTAAGTTTGGGCGCACTTAAATCGATTCTTCATCGTGCCAAAAAAGAGTTGATTGATGAGCTTCGGGAGGAGTCATGAGCGATTTCTATAGACGACTTCGCTCTCGCTTAGGGCGACAACCTTCGGCCCGAGTGGATCTGGAGTTTTGGGACCGCTTTGAGGGAGAGTTCGGGGCTGCGTCTCGTAAAAGAAATTGGAATTGGATTTTAGCCCCCGCTGCACTAGGCGGAGCACTTGTGCTTGCGCTTTTTTTAGTCACTCTTGAGCGATCCCCAATCATGGACGCTCCTGAGCTCTCTGAGCAGGAGCTTTTGGAGCATTATGAGCTTCTTGCTGATTTTCAAGACATTGAGCTTACGGTTGAGAATTTTGATTTTTTGGCGGAGGGCTCTTGATCGCGCTTATTGCATCGCTCGGAATGACTCTGGCGAGTTCATTATATGCAGACGAGATCGACACAGAACTTCTTCGGGACTTAGATTTTTTTGTGACTCTCGATGCCCTTGAGGGAGTAGATCCTACGGCCGCATCTCAGAGTGTAAAGGGGGATGAGTGAGAGAGGTGCTCCTAGTACTGAGTTTAGTGTTTGGACTTCAGAGCTTGGCGTACGCTCAGGACTTGAGCTCTCCTCCTCCGCCTGATCCTCAAGTGCGCTGGAATAGTTTAAGTCCTGAGGAGAAGGAGCGCGCGAGAGAGAACTTCAAAAAATGGAAAACAATGCCCGCTCAAGACCAAGATCGTCTGCGTGAGCGCTACAAGCGTTTTCGAGACCTACCCCCTGAGCAGCGTGCGAGACTTCGAGAGCGATTTAAGGAGTTTCGAAGCCTGCCGCCCGAAAAGCGCGCGCAGATCCGCGAGAAAATGAACAAGTTTCGAAGTCTGCCGCCTGAAGTTCAAAAACGTCGGTTAGAAGAGCTCCGGAAAAGACGATCTGAGCGCAGGATGCAGCGCGCGCGCTAAGTGCGCCCCAGCGGCGATGTTTTTCTCGGGATTTAACGAGTGATCAAAGATCCCGAGATCGCCGTATTGATCGCATCTCTAAACGCATAGGTGGCAAGCGCGCCAAGTGAAACGCTATGCGCACGCACTGGAGTCTCACTGAATGGATCAAAGATGGGACTTGAAGCAAACGTAGGAGAGCCCACGGACACGATCTGATGCAAGTTACGAGTACCGCCGGCGAAAAAAAACGTTACCACCGTATTGATCGGTAACGTGCAAGTGAGGGAGCTGCCTGCGACTGCAAGGGTACCTGGCGGCTCATCGCAGCCACAGAGAATCTGCAGTGAGGCGTCATTCACCAGTAAGGCAGCACTCCCGGCGCTACAGGTGGACGAAGTTCTTGGGAGGGCTGCACCGATGTTTCCGCAGCCTGATACGATCAAAGCGCTCCATAGAATCAGAGTATGCCGAGTTAGTTGCATCCGATTCTTACCAAAAGATCGGTCAATGCCGAGTGTCCTGAACCACTGGCAACCCAGACTGCAGGGGTCGAGGTGCTGGTCTCTGCCATTGCAAAAACGTCGGTGAGCGGATTACTTGAGTTGCCAAGCCAAGTCACATAGTTGCTCGTGTCTTGCGCGGCAAGCGAGCGAAGCACGACCCAGTATTGCGTGTTTGCTGACAAAGACGCGCTCGCACTGAGCGCAAATGAGACCCACTCGCCTGAGCTGCTATCGATGTTTGTGGTCAGAGCGGTTGCCGATCCGCCAACATCTGTACCACTGGGCTCCGAGGAGCTGTTCGTTTGTATGGACGCTCGGAGGAGGCTTGTGAGGCTTCCAGTTCTCCGGAGTTTGACTTCGATGGTGGAGACAGTGAGGGCAGTAGATAGGTACACGCCTTGAGCGACTTCGTCGCCCTGATAGGTCCCGCCGTTGATGCGGACTCCCACTCCCGCCGTAGCAATCTGTGTCCCGAAGCTGCAGGTCTTTACATCTGTCGAGGTTACCCCCCCACACGAGCAGAGCGTTAAGACGAGACCCACCGAAGCCACGAGCAAGCGCATGAGACAACAACACCATGGCGTGAGTTTGAATTCAAGCGGATCAAAAACTCCCACGCGCTGCTGCACCGCATTATCTTGTTCGGTTACAAGGAGTTGCTGAGGAGCTGATCTTACACGGGCGTGAGTTTCAGCTGCTGACGTTACCCTTGCAGCGTAAATGCGCTTCGTGTATCCCAGGACTTCGTTCTAAAAGCGGACCCGTAGCTCAGTTGGATTAGAGCGCCACACTACGGATGTGGAGGTCATAGGTTCGAATCCTGTCGGGTCCGCCATCTTTCATCCATCATTTTTCAACTACGCGCTCCTTCGTTATTCTGGGACAATCTTCACGATGATGGACTTCAAGGCGCTCATCCGAGAGTACGATCTAGATCATCAAAACGGAGTCAATCAGCGCATCCATCTGATTGCGGTACCCATCATCGTGTTTTCGATCTTAGGTATCGGCAATCGGATCCGGATCACTGAGGAGACCTCTCTGGGATTTATCCTTTGGGTGAGTGCCTCGATCTTTTATCTCGTCACTTTGCCAGAGCGATGGCTAAAAAAAATCGGATTTATCTTTTTGCTCTTTGCCTTTTTGGTCCTGAGCCAAGCTTTTTCGCTTAAAACCCATGTGGGACTTTTTTTGGTAGGATGGATTCTGCAGCTCATCGGTCATCTGCGATACGAAAAGCGCTCGCCTGCATTTACAAGAAACATCTTGCAACTCCTTGTGGGCCCCTACTGGGTATGGGTAAAGCTGCTCCGGAGTCGCGCCAAGTCGTAAGTGCTGTACGTTTTGTTGATTTATTTTTTAAGTGCACGGAGTGCAGCTTCAACACACTTCCAGTCCGGCCCCACTGGCGCGCGAAGTGAAGTGCGATTGGACTCTCTGAATAAGTCTCGAAAAAACTCCTGCCCGGAGGCAATGAACCCCTCCACACTCTTTCGTCCGCTGATCTCCTCTGTGCTCAGGCGACGACCAATTTTCTCTTCAATGATTTTGATAAAGTGCTTCTTGCGGTTAACGGGATCTCTCTCTCCAACCCCGTCCACTGGATTGAGCCAATAGTCATGATAATGAACGACCTCGTCCGGAAAAATAATCAGCGGCACGAGATGCTCTTGTTGATACATGTACTTCCCAGGGGTCACGAAATTCGGAACGAGACGGCGCTCGTCGATTTGAAATGCCCCGAGCCGACGAGGACCGAACTGAGTTGCCACGTCGTAGTTTGCGAACGAGAGAAAAGGGGAGCCGCGAGCTTCCACACCATGATTGGTCATCATGGCCGAGATCGAGCTCGAAGCTACTCCCTTGGCTTGGTAGGGAGTGCCTTTCGCGCGAAGAGCTCCTTGAGCAAACTTTTCTCGAAGTGTGCTCAAGGAGCGAAGGCGGCGCGTGTAAGAGCCTTGATTTTTAGTCAGAACTGTTGACATCAAGTAAACCTGCTCCTGAGCGTTTTTCATGACCAGATCGTCATACATGCCGCGAAAAATGATCTTCGAGTTTTTGACTGAAGGTCGCTCAATCGCTTCAAGCCAGCCTCTCCAAGCCTCAGTTTCGACGGGCTCCATGACATCCCAAGGCAGAAACGATTCCACAAGGGCTCGCACACCTTTGCGATCATTTGCTGCAACAAGATCGTTGAGCTTGAGGCGCTGAGTTTCGAGTTTTGTCCAAGCTTCGCGCATACGAGCCTCGTTTGTTGCGCGCTTTTTAAGTTCGATACGGGCGTCTGAAAGTTTTCTTGAGTGCTGCTCAATCGCATCAGCGACACGAGAGTCAGCGTAGGGTTTGATAGCTTTCAGATTAAAAGCGCGGTGAAACTCAGATGCGTCTTGAAGGGCGCGTGAGGCTTCGACTTCGGCTCGCGCAAGTTGCGCTTCGGCAACTTTGCTCCCGAGCTCTGCGTTTCGAACGACTTCGGCCCAGTGATAGGGTGTAACAAAAGTCTCTAGCGTTCGGTTTGCACTCAGCCAAGGGGCAGGGGCGTCCGTGATTTGATAGAGATGGATCAGCTCCTCAAGTAGAACTGCAGGATTAGAGCGCGCTTCGTCCGTCAGTCGCACAGTGATTTGGAGCTCGCGACCTTTCCACTGAGGGACGATCTCGGCAAGGCGCCCTTCTTTAAGGGAGCTGACTTTTTCGATCGAAATCGTGCAGTTCTGGCACGAGTCCTTACTGAGGCGTGCGACTTCTTGCTCGAAAGCTTTGCCCGATTTTGCGGATTGGGTGATTTGCTCTAAAAGCGCGCGCGTTTCCGTGGATGGTGCAAAAAAAGCGAGAGAAGGATGCTCGCGTGGGAGCGTAAACCCCGGGATCAGGACGAATTTGAGTTTCCCGCTTCGGGTCTCTTGTGCTGCGATCCCACCGAGCTCACGCGCGCTCTCGGCATAGGCCTCGATCAGAGCACGTCGACGGGTGAGATTGATTTTCTCGGGATGGTACTCAGGTCCCGGAGGACCGCGGATCATTTTCACTTCAAGTGCGCGCTTGAGTGCAGGGTCGGACTCTTTGAGTCGCTCCATCAGGCGAGTGAGCTCGGCTGCTTGATCTGCGCTGTCCACACGGAGTGCGATTTTTAATGGGCTACTTTTTGGATTCCAGCTGCCAGCCTTAAACTCCGCACTCACGTACGCGCGTGCGCGAAGTTCATGAGAGTCGAGCGATCCCAAAAGGGCGGTCAGAGCCTCACCTGCGCGGAGAAGATTTTTTTCAAGGTACTCGGTCGTGAAGATTTCTTCGGTTTTGAGTAGGTTTTTTAACTCACGCACACTGCGTCCATCGCCTTTGCGTAGGACTTGGTAGAGACTTGCGAGATCTCGCTTAGGTTCGAGAGCGCGGAGCTGATCGAGAGTGGAGTCTAAGGTCTTTTTTGTTGAAACGCTTGAGACGCGGTCTTCTTCAAAAAGCGATCGAAGTGCTGCGATTTGAGCGGTTTTGCGCGCACTAGAGTCCGCACGCGAGAGATCGTGTCCCTCAGCTCCCACCACATCCGAGATCAAAAGGATCGGGCGGAGATCGATCTCGGAGTCTTTGAAGGCTTGTGCAAGGTACGCACTCTCGACATCTACAGCGCTTGCATAAGAGGATGTCTCTTTTAACCAGGCATGGGTCTCTTGAAGAGGGGATGCAATCTGCGTGATCGTGCCCCCTGCACGCCCTTTTGCGTTTTGGAGAGCAGAGCTGCGATTTTGGGCATTAAACTTAAACTGACCTACTCCTGGTAAGTCTCCTCGATCAGGTAAAAACACATCTCCCACCTCAAGTTGGGATCCTGGGAGTGCGCCGGCTGTTCCGATGAAAGTGACTTTCTTACACCCTGAAGTACGAATTCCCTCAGCGATGGGAAGGATCTCATCACCCCAGACGTTAGAGATCAGTCTCCAACGTACTGACCGCCCGGAGGCCCCGCCCAGCAGGACATCTGAGACAGTGTGGGTACCGTAGTCGAGATCGAAGAGAGTGGATGAGGGCGTGGGTAAAGTATCTTTTCCGAGAGTTTCTTGGGCTTTTTCGAAAATCGTTTCAATGATCAGTGGTTTTTCAATCGCTTGCTCGGGAGTGAAGCCTTGATCCAGCATCCGAAGCTCGCTTTGCGAAAGTGTCGAGCGAAGTGTGCGTTTGGATTTGACCTCATCGAGAGATTGCGCTTTTGCTAAGGCCTGAAGTGCGCGCTCAAGAGCCCCCTTTTGCCCGATCACAGTATGATCGGGCGTAGGTAAGCCTGCAAAGTCAATTGCCATCGACTGAGCCTTGGCGAGAAGATTGTTTTGTGCAGAGCCAAAGACGCCGAACTTAGGGCTCTTTCCTCCGTCGCGAAGAAAACGACTCTGCTCGATGATATGCTCTAAGCGATCCTCGCCACCAATCTCTGTGATCGCGTAACGAAAAGAGCCATCGTCGAAACGCACAAGATAGATCGGGTTATAGTTTCTTGAGTAAGTACGGATTTGACCTAAAATCTCGCCACGACGCTCAAGCACACTCTCACGAAACTGGGTTGCTGTGCCAACGTGGAGCTCAATCGCTCGCCCCGTTTCGCTCGCTTCCCAGAACAGCCCGCGTGTCATCCGTTGACTGATGTAATTGTCGGCATCAAGTGCGACGCTCTGGGCTCGACGTTTAGGCGGAGCTCGAATGGACTCACTCATAGTCTCTTCAATCACCTCGAAGTTTTCGGTGATTGATTCGAGTTTTTCGCTCGCAAGATCGACACGATAAGACGCGCTGAGCTTGTTTTTGAGAAAAGGATAGTCCCAGATGTAGTCCGATTTTTTGGTGCGAGCGTCTGGGATGAGCTCCGCCAAGATATTGTCATAGCTGCGAGCGTCCTTGAGCCGCTCTGGATCAACTTTCGCGAGCTCCGAGCGCTGAAGGTCTTTGGCTCTTTCAGAGAGCGCATCAAGTCCTTCGCGCTTTTTTTTGTCTGACCAAAGCTGAGCGTACGTCAGGAACCGATCCTGATCTAAGAGCGCCTGAAGACGAGCTGTTTCCTCTCGTGGAGAACGCGCGCTGGCAAGCGGGCATCCGAGCGAAACACTGAGTAGCGCAATAAAAACGATACAACTCTGTCGCAACATCTCGTAATCCGTTCGGTTTTTTTGGGGGGGATCTAAAGGGGCCTTATCCTGCTGGAATCAATGGCTTTTCTTCGGGTGGGGCTCAACGCCTAGAACTCAGCTGCAAACTGCCTTAAAATCAGGTACTCTTTAAGAGTCCAAGGAGCGTTGCGAGGCGGTTTTTTGTCGCCCTAGGCTTGGACCCACCCGAAGCGGTGTGCATCAACGGCGCTCACCTTAAACCGCAAGCGAGAGCTCGGAGAGGGTGAGAAAGCCTCTCTCTCCTCCAAGATCGGCTCGCTTGAAAAAAGGAGAGACAGAAAGTGGCTACCCCTAAGGACTTTGTTGTTGCGGACCTCGGCCTTGCTGACTGGGGACGTAAAGAAATCAAAATTGCCGAAACCGAGATGCCAGGCCTGATGGCGATTCGCGAAGAATTTGCGGCCCAAAAGCCGTTAAAAGGCGCGCGCATTACCGGCTCGCTTCACATGACCATTCAAACGGCAGTGCTGATTGAGACTTTAAAAGCGCTGGGAGCTGAAGTGCGCTGGGCGTCTTGTAATATTTTTTCAACTCAGGATCACGCGGCAGCAGCAATTGCAGCCGGAGGCACTGCTGTATTTGCAAAAAAGGGCGAGACTCTCCAAGAGTACTGGGAGTACACGCACAAGATCTTTGAGTGGCCGGATGCTGGTTACTCCAACATGATTTTGGATGATGGCGGCGATGCAACGTTACTGTTGCATTTAGGATCGCGTGCAGAGAAAGACCCATCCGTGCTTTCTCGCCCAACGTCTGAAGAGGAGACCGTCCTCTACGCTTCGATCAAAGCAAAGCTCGCCACTCACCCGAACTGGTACTCAAAGCGTCTTTCGCAAGTGAAAGGTGTGACTGAAGAGACAACGACGGGCGTACACCGCTTGATCCAAATGCACTCGCGCGGGGAGCTCAAATTTCCTGCGATCAATGTCAATGACTCGGTAACTAAGTCTAAATTTGATAACCTTTATGGCTGCCGCGAGTCACTCGTGGATGCGATCAAGCGTGCAACTGACGTCATGATTGCAGGCAAGGTTGCAGTCGTTTGTGGTTATGGAGACGTAGGTAAAGGGTCAGCCCAGGCGCTTCGGGCTCTTTCGGCTCAAGTATGGGTGACTGAAATCGATCCGATTTGCGCACTGCAAGCTGCGATGGAAGGGTACCGAGTCGTCACGATGGATTACGCCGCTGATCAAGCGGATATTTTCGTGACAGCGACTGGCAACTACCATGTGATCACGCACGAGCACATGGTGAAAATGAAAGACCAGGCCATTGTCTGCAATATTGGCCACTTCGATAATGAAATCGATGTGGCCTCGATTGAGAAATACAAGTGGGAGGAGATCAAGCCTCAGGTTGATCATGTGATTTTCCCGAACGGAAATCGCATCATCCTTCTTGCAAAAGGACGACTTGTAAACCTGGGTTGCGGTACAGGCCACCCGAGCTATGTGATGTCTTCTTCGTTTGCAAATCAGACGATCGCTCAGATTGAGCTTTTTACTCGTACTGATCGCTATCCTTTGGGTGTGCATACGCTTCCGAAGCACCTAGATGAAAAAGTTGCGCACTTACAGCTCAAAAAGCTCAATGCACAACTCACTAAGCTCTCTGAGCAGCAGGCAAAGTATATTCACGTGCCGATTCAAGGTCCTTATAAGCCAGACACCTATCGTTACTAGAGCTCAATCGAGCGACTCACTCAGGTCATCTCTCTGAATCGAAGAGGGGGGGTGGCCTGAGGTGAGCGCTTTTTTCTCTCAGTCATGCTATCCCTTCACTCATGAAGCATAAAAAAACAAAGTCTCTCCTCCTCAGCGATGATCTGGTCACTGGAGGAGATAATGAAAAGCGCTCTCAAGCGGTTCGAAAGACCGTTTCTGCGCTTGCCGCATCTCTTGCTGCTCCAATCACTGCGGTTCACGTCAACGAAAAAGCGATGCCCACGAGTCGAGATTTAAAGCCTCTTTACGATGAGCAACTCAAAAACATGCGACTCGCGCTGACCCAGGGTTTTGAAGATCGAGGCATTCGATCAAAAGCCATCCTCATGACAGGTCATCCGGTTGAGAAACTTCTCTCGCTTTGCGCTCAGAAGTCAAAGTACGAGCTCATCGCTCAAGGCACGCATGGACGTAAGGGTGTTGGACGATTGCTGATGGGGAGTGTGGCTGAGGAGATCATCCGTAACTCAAAGATTCCCGTTTTGACACTGGGTGCGCTAGCCCAGCAGTCTGCTTGTGAGAGCATCGCGCCTCACTCGAAAATCATTCTGGGCTCTGATCTAACTGAGAACTCCTTGCGCGCTGAAGCGTATGCGCACTCGCTTGCACGTCGGACTCATTCAGATATCGTTTTGGTTCATGGCTTAAGAGATTCACTTCATCCAACGGTGCAGCTCGCGCTCTCTTCTCCACGAGGAGTGCACGAACTTCAAGAGCTCTTAAGGGAGTCCGAAACCCTGGCTCACAAAAAGCTTAAAGCCGTAGCTCAGCGGCTGGCAAAAGGCGGTGTGCGAGTTACGCCTGTTTTGGACTCTGAGCGGAGCGCCTCGGCTTCTATCCTTCGCGCGGCAGAGATGCACGCAGGTTGCCTTGTGGTCTTAGGCACGCATGGGCGTACACTCTTTGGTGGAGCCTTTTTTGGGCGCACTGTCCGGGATGTGATTTTAGGATCTCCAGTGGGTGTGATCACGTTGAAATCGCGCTAACTCCCACCGCTGGTACGTCACCTGCTCTCTTTTGAAGCGCAATGCGTGAAAAACACTCTGAGAGCATTTATAATCGATTTGAGCACGAAACCATGGTAAAAAATGAGGCATTAAGTCCCATGCCGAGTCAATCTGACCAGGTCAAACCCGCACCCCACTCCCCTCGAGCGCGAATTGCTGTGATCGATGATGATCGCGAGATGCGCTCGTTGCTTGAGGACTTTTTCTCCTCGCAGGGGTTTATGGTCAGAGTTTTCTCCCAGGCCTCTGAGGCGCTTACGTACTTTCGTAAGGGCGTCGTCGATGTGGATGTCATGATCTCGGATATCAAGATGCCGCTTTTGGATGGCCTTGAGTTTACTGCAGAGATGCAAAAGATCGCGCCTGAGACTCCGATCATCTTGATCACGGCGTTTGGGAGTATAGAGACTGCGATTGAGTCGATTCGTAAGGGTGCGTTTCATTACGTCATCAAGCCCTTCAAACTCGCTGAAATCGCGGTGCATGTAGATCGCGCTCTGGAGCATGTGCAGCTCCGCCGAGATAACTCAGTTTTGCGTCAGTCGTTAAATCGATCTTGGACGATGGGTGAGGGGAGTGGGCAATTTTTAGGTAAGAGCCTGGCGATGCGCCAAGTGTTTGATTTAGTCGAGCGCGTCTCTAAAGTCTCTGCCAATGTCTTGATCACCGGCGAAAGCGGTACGGGCAAAGAGCGGGTGGCGCGAGCGATTCATGAGCTTGGTCCCCGAGCACAGAAGCCCTTTGTTGCGATTAACTGTACTGCGATTCCTGAAACGCTTTTGGAGAGTGAACTTTTTGGTCATGCGAAAGGATCTTTCACTGGAGCCATCGCGCGCAAGAGAGGTCTTTTTGAGGAGGCAGATGGCGGGACTTTGTTTTTGGATGAAATCGGTGACCTAAACGTCAGTCTTCAGGCCAAACTCTTGCGTGTGATTCAGGAAAAAAAGATTCGCCCCGTGGGCGATAACATCACGCGCGACGTAGATGTTCGGATCATCGCTGCTACACATAAAGATCTTAAAGCCGCAATCAAGTCAGGGCTTTTTCGTGAGGACTTGTTTTATCGTCTCAGCGTGATTCCGATTGTTATTCCGCCTTTACGTGATCGACCCGAGGACATCCCTCTTTTAGCGGAGCATTTTCTTCGCAGGACTGCAGCCGCAAACCGTGTGCAAGTGCGTGGGTTTACGCCGTCTGCAATGTCACAGTTGATGAGAATGCGCTGGGAAGGTAACGTGCGTGAGCTTGAAAACCTCGTTGAACGACTGGTCGTTTTAAGCGAGGGGCCTCTGATTGAAGAAAACGACATTCCTCGTCAGAGTGAGTTAACGACTGAGGGGTTCTTCGTGGCTGCCACACATGATCTTCCGACCGTCGATCAGCTCGAAGCACGTTACTTGCGCCTAGTGCTTGAGAAAACGGGTGGAAAAAAAGATAAAGCAGCCCAAATTCTTGGGATCAACCGGCGCACTTTGTACAGAAAAGAGCGCGAGTATGGTCTCGTCTCTGCTGATGCCTCCCCTGAAGAAAGCTTAGACCAGTCCGCTGAGACAGAAGATTAACTGGCTGCCGTGTGCGGAGTGGGGAAGATCACGGCAAACGTTGTTCCAACTTCGACTTTGCTTTCGACTGTGATTTCAGCCCCCATCTCGCGCGCGAGTTGAAGTACGATTGAAAGTCCGAGTCCAGTACCCTCTCCCACTTCTTTGGTGGTGAAAAAAGGCTGGAAAATTCGGCCTAAGTTTTCTTCAGGAATTCCGCATCCCGAGTCCTGGATCAAAATTGCAACTCGATCTTTTCGGGCCTCCGATCGCAAGGACAAAAAGTGAGGAGACTGAGGGCGAAGCGGTACTTTCCGAATGGCGTGAATCGAGTTCATCACGAGGTTAAGAAAAATTTGTTCACAACGCTCAAAGTCGGCCAAAATCACATGATCTTGCGGCAAGTCTAGTCGGAGCTCGACAGAGTCTTGAGACAGATTTTGACCCACGAGCGCCAGAACCTCTTGAATCACTTCTAAAGGTCGGATCTCGCGCAGTCGGATATCGCCTGATGAGCGGCTAACTCGTAGAAGAGAGCGAATCAGTTTAGAGATCCGATCGATCTGAGAAACGATAGTCTCTAAACTTTTTCGAGAGCCTGCATCCTTTGCAGTCATCATCAAGAACTCCGCTCGCCCCCGAATCGTTCCTAAAGGAGTTCCTACCTCGTGAGCGAGACCACTTGCCAGGATCCCAATAGACGCAAGTCGGTCCTGATGAGCGACTCGAGCTTCGAGCTCTTTCTTTTTTGTGTAATCGAGTGCAATCCCCATGTGCCCTGTAATCGCTCCGTGGGCATCCCGCGTGGGAGTAATAGAGAGCAAAACCGGAACAAGGCGACCGTCTTTAGCGCGATTTATGAGCTCCCCCTTCCAGTGGCCTCGAGCAGGATCGCGGATCGCATCCCACATCTCCATATAAAACGCTTTGGACTGATGCCCTGAGTGGAGAAGGGCGGGAGTATTTCCGAGAGCTTCTTGCTTTGTGAAGCCGTAGATTTTTGACCATGCCGGATTGATGTAAACGAGCTTGCCCTCGAGGCTTGTGATCATGATCGCTTCGTTGGAGTCCTCTACGCATCGGAAGAAGACATCACTTCGATCCATACTTCTACCCCTTCACTACCCAGACCGGACACGGAGCGCCACGAATCAATTGCCTAGTCACGCTCCCCAAGAGAGTGGAGGCGAATCGGCCTGATCTTGCCGACACGACGATACACGCGGGCGGGTGAGACTCCAGATACTCGAGAGCGTGGTGTGCGATTCCGCGCGTCGAGTTTAAGCTCACACACTGGGCCTTAACGCCTTCTTTTTTTGCAGCTCGAAGCGCACTTTCAAACCAACTCTTCGAGCGCTCAAGATCCTGCTCCGGCGGAGCCACAACAGACATCGGCGCTCCCACAACAGCGAGTTGCGAGGCAAACTCCGCAAGTCTTCGAGACTCATCTAAAACGGTGAGAAAAACCAACCCCGTCCCAAGGCGCTTTGCTGTCGCAATGGCGTGAGCGAGAGTGCGAGGACTCGCTCCGCAGTCTGTGCAAAACACGACCGGACCTTCGCGGTGGATTCGACTATCCGGATTGAGGACGAGGACCGGAATCTTAGAGAGAACAACGAGTGATTCAGTAAAGCTCCCCAAGAGCGCTCGAGCGACCCCACGCCGAGCATGGGTGCCAACCAGAATGCCATCAGCAGATTTTGCACTCGAAAAAGCGATCACCTCTTTCACTGCGCGCGTGGCGGAGCCATTAGGCTCAAACAAGATTTTGCAACGAGAGGGATGGAGATTTTCAAACTCTTTTAGCCACTGTGAGCAGACTTTTTCGAGAGTTTGTTTAGCAATTTTGAGAGTCGCTGCGGAGGGAGAGAGACCCCAGTCTCTCTCCCGGCTTACAGTAATCGGATCGATCCACTTGATGCCTGTGTCTACAAGTCGCTCAAGGACCGCGTGATAGCCCTTTTTTAGCTCGGTTGAAGTATCAAAAGGATCAATAGACCAAACGATTCGTTTCAAGCGAGCCTCATCTTGTAACTACAGCTCTTCGATCAGGTTAATCGACTGTCCGTTGAGAGAACGGATATGAATGAGCGTGGTTCCGTGTTCAAGCGCAGGCAGAGCGACCGATCGCTCAAATGAGCGCGCAGGCCCTGAGCACTGGGTTCCATCCTCTTGGGCAATCGGAAGAACTTCGATCAGATTCGGGACGCGCGCCATAACCTTGACTTCCTTGAAGCTCATGCACGAGGAGAGCTGTCCTGAGAGGATGAGAGTCAACTCGTTCTCACGGCGCTCGATGCGAGCTGCTTTGATGGGAGCATAAAGAGAGTCATCCGGAGCACCTGATCGTGCTTCCGCGATCGGGAGAGTTCCCCGTGTCAATCCGCTGCCGCGCTCATCCATCTCAGTGACAGTGTAGTTACCTTGCTGCAGCACTCCGAGATCAATCGTTTGAGTGAACGGAACCAAAACCTGCAAACACCAGCACCCAGGATAGAAAAAAGCCTGGGGAGTCACGATGATCCGCTTTCGGGCTTCATCAATCTCGACTTTTGGGTTCGCAGACTTATAGCAAGTGTTGGGAAGCATCCCGCTTAAAACAAGCTGAGCGTTATCGTTATCGTCAAATCCAGGAGGCATAAAAAAATGCTTCGCATGAATGGTTACGCGCTCAGGTTTCGGTAGTGGGGAAGAAGCTTGAACCCCACTCCCCAGCACAATGGCAACTCCAAGCATCAAAGCGAAAGAGCGCAAAGCGTCCAGTTTTTTACTCATAAGTTAGTGGGATCCTTTCCGTTTGGAGATGCAGATAGCAGTTCTTGTGCCCCCCTTCAATGCGTTGATTTTGATCCTACAGATCGAAAAAAGCGCCTTCGGGGTAATTTGTCTCGCGCTGGGAAGATTTGTCTCGTGAGCGAAGCAAATATCTCATTAAAACAGCAATTTAGGGCGCTTTTGAATGGCCCGATCTCTGCTCTACAGCAGAAGAGAATGTACAAAGGAGACACCAATGAAACAGATGCCTAAGATTGAAAAAGTGATGACCTTTATGCCGCACACCATCGGTCACGACATTAAGATTTCAAATGCGATTAGCCTCATGCGTGAGAACCGAATCCGACACTTGCCCGTTCTTAATGCAGGTAACCTCGTGGGTGTTTTAACGGATCGAGACATTAAGGTGGCCTCAAGCTTTGAGGGTTCAGGGGAGTTAAGGGTGGATGACGTGATGATGCCGGATCCGTATTGCGTTAACCACGATGCTCAGCTTGATGAAGTCGTAAAAGAGATGGCAGAGCATAAGTACGGATGTGTTGTTGTGCGGCAGGAAAACAATAAGATCGTCGGAATTTTTACGGCGGTGGATGCTCTGCGCGCACTTTCGGAATTGCTTCGCCAATCCTACAAGCACTAGTTAGGATTTGAGGATGCGAAACTCTTATCGTCACGTGGCGTCCTGGGGACTTCTTTGTTCGTTGTTTCTTAGTGGTCCCGTGTTTGCGGCTGAAGAGTTAGCGTGGGGAGAGAAGATGCGAAAACTCTCCACGCTGCTTCAGGAGATCCTGATTGACGCGTCCTCTGAGAGTCGTGCTCGGAGTGGAGAGGGAAAGCGACGTCTACAAAAAAACACTGAGCAGCTTTCGAAACTGTCGCATTCGATGGCCGAGCGCACTCTTTCACCGGACTTGGATCCTTCGATGAAGCTCTTAGGAGACTTGTTTGCCGAGGAGGCGGATCGGGCGAGAGATGCTCTGAAGTCAGGGAACATCGCTTACTCGCGCTACCTGCTCAAAGGGGTCGCTCAAGGCTGTATCGCGTGTCATACACGAACACAGTCGGGGCCGGCGTTTTCTGCGGCACCGAAATCTGCGCTTTTTGCTCGCTTACCTGCGATTGAGCGAGCGGAGATTCAAGTTGCGATCCGTGAGTTTGCTCCTGCGCTCGAGACTTTACGAGGAATCTTAAAGGATCAAACTCTGCTGAAAGAAAAACCGGGAGACTGGGCAAGTGCTGCGCGTTTAGGACTGATGGTCGCTGTCCGCACCCAACAGGATCCTAAAGTTGCTCAGGAATGGGTCAACTTGATCTTGGCTGAGCCTCATGCGCCTTACTTTTTGTCTCATGATGCAAAAGCATGGAAGGTTGCGATCGAGAAGTGGATTGCGGAGCCTAAGCGCGAAGCCGTCACAGCAGAGGGCCTATATGCGGAGGCTGTACGTTTGTTCACGCAAGCCAAAAACAGCCAGCGCTACTTTTTTGATCACTCAGCCGATGTGGATTATCTGCGTGCTTCGGCTGCAGCTCATAACTTGATGCGCTTAGGGAGTGAAGTGCCGCACTTAGATCAGGCGTTGCTGATGGCGGGGATGACCTATGAGGCGCTGGGACTTAATCGATTTCCTGAGTTGCATGAGACTTATTATCAAGCGTGTATTCGGCGAGCACCCCATACCGCGCTTGCCGAAGACTGCTATCGCAGACTTGAGCAGTCGATTTATCAAGGGTACACGGGGAGCGCGGGCACCGACATCCCTTTGGACTTACGGCGTCGATTGAAGAAATGGGAAACCGAGGCGCGCGAAAAAACAGGAAAGTCCACCCCTCGAAACTAGTTTTAAAGTGGCTGAAGCTGAGCGATCGAGTTCTCGCAGTGGCAGGGGGTGATCCGAATTTCGGGCCGCTCAAGGTGGAGGGTGTAGAGTTTTCGTAGCGTGCTTCGATAGGCGACAGCATCTTCAAATAGGAGTGAAGCCAGTGGGTTTGGGAAGCGTAGTTGCTCGAAACTCTCACGTCTCCAACATGCATCTGCCACAAGAAACTCAGGCCCGTCCTCGGACTCAAACCAGAGGCCCGTGTGTCCGGGGGCATGCCCAGGGAGAGGGATGAGCCAGATCGATCCATCCGCAAGCAAGCTCACCCCGTGTGAAAACCCTGGGAGTCGATGGAATGGCTGAAGTTGGCTTAACTCCACTTTCTCAGAGCGATTGCCAAAATCTTTAGGGAGAAGCTCACCTAAAAAACCTTTCAAACGCGCCTGAAGCGGTTGCATCGTCTCAAACTCGTGCAGCGCTGACTCAAAGTAAACGAAACGTGCTTTAGTAAAGTCGGCAACGCCTCCCAGATGATCGCCGTGGAAATGAGATAAAACCACAAGTCTGACATCCGAGGGTGAAATCCCTGCGCGTAGGAGTTGCTCTGCGGCGGTTTGCTGCGGATCGATTTGCACGTTTGAAATCCAGGAGTAGAGCTTGCCCTGAAGTTTTCGTGTGATCTCTTCAAAGCGTGGGGAGTAGCCCGTGTCGAGCAAAATGACTCCCTCTTTGGGGTGCTCGATCACTGCAACGCTAGAAGGAAAACGAACGCTACGAATCCCCCCGCCGGAGAGCGCAAGCTTCTCTGGATGCGAGCAAGAGCCAGCGATGAGCGCCTTGAGCTTAAGCACGTTTTGAGTTTAGCAGATCCTAAACTAGAGTGCTTGCTCGATCCTCAGGTTTTCGATGATTCGTCGGTCTGAGCGCTGATCGGTACCTAAGAGCATGAGAGTCCACGAGCACGAAGGTTCGCTGATTGAAGGAGCAGTCGCCGCGTAGACAAAACGAGTGAGGCCACTCTCAGGAAAGCTCATATCGACAAGATCCATAGCAAGGGCCCGGTTTTGACAATCGAGAATTTGTAAGTCCCGCAAATCACGCCCACGTAAATCAAGCTCAATACTCACTCGCACGGGGCTACCGGATAACTCAGGCATGACTTGAATCGTGGCTTGGAGACGAGTCTGATCGGTCAGTCTGCTCTCCTCTGGACGGCGGACTTCGTACACCAACGCTTGAGGCGGTTTGCTCTCGTTGAACAAGTGCGGCGTCACCAAGGAAATCAGCGTCACGTCCTCTCCTCGGCAGTCATCCTGAGAGCAGTGATTGGATACGACGCAGCCTGAGGGTGTTTGGACAAAATCAGATTCACCACGCACAAGAACACCTTCGACCTCGTGTGTGTCTGCGTTAAACACCGCTGATCCTGAGTTACCACCGTAGGTGTCGGTGTCTGCGACGAAAAACGCACTCTCCACCGAGCGAATCTTTGCGCCTGATGCAATCTTTGTCGGGATCCCCGAAGGATGGCCCACCACATAGAGTGGAGTGCCAACGCTCGGTGCGCCTTTTGTTCTGAGGCGAACGGGTGTGCGGTCTCCCACGGCTCGATCCAAGCGCGCGATGGCGAAATCGGCTCCATCTTTTTCCAATGTTTGAGCGAGGAGCGCTGAGCAGCCGTAGACCGAGGAGGGGGAGACCTCGTCGTTAAGCTCGGAAGCGTTTTTCAGCGCAAAATCAAAAACGAACTTAATCGAAGCACAGTCGTTTGCAGTCCTGATGCAATGACCGGCCGTCACGATGACGTCTGGGGCCACCAAAAATCCCGAGCAAAACGCGCTGCTTCGCTGTTGAAAAAAGCGCTCTGACTTGCAGAGATTGTCCTCTTCGCCCCAAATCTGGCCGCCGAGTTTGAGCTTCCCGTCCACAGTTTCTGTGATTTTGTGGCTTCGAACCAGGGCGACCGTACTGCGGGCCACTGCCACGATCGCAGGATCCCGAATCTCGTACAAGTCGCGTCGATCATCCGCTCCATAGATGACGGCGTTTTGTGTGCCAGCCACGAGCTGTCCTCCGTGTGGATCCGACGAGGGACTCAGGCATCCCGAGAGGACCAAAAGCGAGCCCCCGGCAAGTAACGTAACCGCATGAAACTTAAGTAAAAAATACCTATAAAACCTGTTTTGAACTCTCTGGCACCCCAATGGACATCTCCCCTAGATGCACGCGGCTTCTACGCGTGAAGGTCGATGTTTAACGCGGATGCCAAAAGCTCACAAGACCCCCCACTCATTTTTTCCTAGGTAGTGAAATCACCGACCGCCGTAGGTCACGACTACAGCAGTCAGGATTAGTCCAAAAGCGAGCAGATGGCGCCAACCTGGGGTCTCTTTAAGGACAAAAAAGGCAAAAATCATGAATACGACGAGCGTAATGCACTCTTGGAGGATTTTAAGATCGTAGCCTGAGAATTTCTCATAGCCCAACCGATTGGCCGGAACTTGGAGTGCGTACTCGGGAAGAGCGACAAGCCAACTTAAAAAAATCGCGAGAATGAGCGGAGCTTCTTTAAAGCGGAGATGGCCGTACCATGCAAGCGTCATGAAGGTATTGGACAGAACCAGGAGACCTGCGGTTTTCCAAAAGTGCGCATCCATATCGAAAAAGATTAGCGGATTTGATGAGGCTCTACCCGTCTCATTTTAAGTGAGCTTTTGCGAAAGAGTAGGAATTTTGTTTTTTAAGAACCGATAGCCCTTTCCGAACATGACTGTCGCGTAGCCGTGAGCCAATACGGTTTGCCAAGGAGGAGTGGCAAGCGTGTAGTAGGTATAGACTTCGCGAGTCGTGCACCACCATTCAAGGATGTAGCCCGCACCCGCACCCCACAAAAAAAGCTCCAAGTCCTTTCGATCGTCGCGTTCGATGGCAAGCAGTGCGGTCATTGTCGTGAGGGCGGCAAAGTTAAGGATCGGGAGTTCTGCGACGCGTGAAAACCAAATCATCATCGCGCAAAATGCTCCCAGCGTGACGAGTGTGAGTATAGGGGGCGGAGTTCCTGGCCAGTAGCGCTCGGAGATCAGCGCAAGGCGATGAGTGGCTAGGCCCGCAATCGGCCAAGCTGGAAGAATGTAGAGTGGAGGCTTCTCTCCCGTTTGGTACCACCAGAGTCCCGTGTGCGTGCCCCAGATCTCGATGCACGTCCCTCCAACAAGCCCCACAAAAAAAAGAAGCCCATCTTCTTTCCATCGAACACGCCAAACGCAAAGAAGTGTGAGGGCAACCCAAATCCAAACCAAAGGCCAGTCCATTTGCGCTGTGGGATCGATCAGGCTTGAGTTAGTGAACGCAATGAGAACGTAGAGTCCGACAAGAAGCGATAGAGCGAGTAAGCTGTTTTCCGAAAATCCTTTGCGAATCCAGGCGAGCTCAGTGAGAAGTCTGATTTTCATTTTTTTGGAGCCTTTTGTAAAATCGCGTCCAAAATCTGTCTGGTTTGACGAAAGTAAACATACTTACGCTCACGCAAGATCGAGCGGATTTCTTTTTGTAGTTGGAGTTGAATACGTCTTGAAATGCGCCGTAGCTTCACTTTGTCCTCGGCAACCTCTGGAGCCCATTGAGTGACGTCAATGGGTGGCAGAAAACGAATCCTCCATTTTGCAGGTAAGGGGATCAAGTTGAGGGGGAGAGGGATCTTGATTCCACGAATCACTCGACTGAGGTCGAGCTTGCCTAAATTGAGGTGCGACTCTTCTGCGCCGATGACTGCGCACGGAATGATTGGGGCACGAGCGAGAATCGCCATTCTCAAAAACCCGGTATGAAACGGCTGGAGTCGGTAGCGGAGGTAAGTTCCTTTAAAGTTTCCGTCCTCGCCTTCAGGAAACAAGAGCAGTAGGTGATCATTTTCAAGAAGTCGTACACCGTTTTCAAATGAAGCACGCCTCATTCCAAAGCTCTCGACGACCTCTTTGAGTTGGCTAGAAAAATCAAAATAAGCGCGATGAGCAAGGATTCTAGCTTTTCTGCCTTTGTGTCGAGAAATGAGATGAGTGAGCATCACAGCGTCTGCTCCTGCAAAACCTGAATGATTGGGACAGATGATCGCTGGTCCGTACTCCGGGATGTGCTCAAGGCCCTCGACGCGGACTCGAAAGTAGGAGCGCAAAAGCTTCAACAGCAGGCGAGAGAAGAGGTTGACCCGAGGGTCATGAACGAGCTCGACAAGTTCCATGCCCGATTTAGTTTAATAGCGGCCATGGGGTTTTTGGGAATGAACTTGTAGCGTCAAGAATCAAACACAAGCATGGCAAAGTGATGAGGGGTGCGATCGTTTTTGTTTTGGGAGGATGAGGCGCGCAATTAACTGCGCTCACCTAGGGGGATGCCATAGCGCTGCGCTTTGCGGTAGAGAGTTGCGCGATCAATCCCCAGTAGCTCAGCTGTTCTAGATTTATTGTAACCCGTTTGCTGCAAAATTTTAAGGATATGTGTGCGCTCGAGATCTTCAAGAGATGCGGGTGAAGCAGTTGTAGCAGTCGTATCGACTTCAGCGATGGCGAGCTTCGCTGCGCGCTGAATTTCTAAAGAGAAGTCCTCAGGAAACAAGATGTGAGTGCGGCTCATTGCGATTGCATGCTCAATCGCATGCTCAAGCTCACGCACGTTTCCGGGCCAAGAATAGCTTTGAAGGCACATCATCGCCTCTGGGCTTGCGTGCGAGATGCTCTTTCCCGAGCGCTCTGAAAAACGAGAGATAAACAGATCCACTAATTCGGGCAGATCCTCCATGCGCTCGCGAAGTGGAGGGATCTCAATCGAAACCACCTTGAGTCGATAGTAAAGATCTTCGCGAAACTTTCCTTCGCGGACCCAGCCGCTCAGATCTCTGTGTGTCGCTGCAAGAACGCGGACATCAAAACGAGCGGTCGCGCTTGAGCCCACGGCGCGGGCTTCTCCCTCTTGGAGAGCGCGCAAAAGTTTCACCTGAAGAGCTTGAGAAACGTCGCCGATCTCGTCGAGGAAAAGAGTGCCTCCGTTTGCTTCTTGAAAAATTCCTGGCTTATCCGAGAGCGCGCCGGTGAAGGCCCCTTTGACGTGCCCAAAAAGCTCGCTTTCAAGTACTCCCTCAGCCAGCGCACCACAGTTGATCGCGATAAAGGGGCGCTTTGAGCGAGAGCTATTTTCATGAATGGCGCGAGCGACGAGCTCTTTGCCCGTGCCGCTTTCACCGATGATCAAGACGTTACTGTCAGAAAGTGTTGCACGCGCAAGAGTTTTATAGACCTCGACGATCTTGGGAGATTTCCCAGTGAGTGCGCGAGTTTGAATGGGCTTATGGGGGGGCGCTTGTCGCACAGGGATCTGTGTTCTGGCGTGTTGTTCGGCACGTGCGAGTAAAGCTTTGATCTCGTCGATTTTAAAGGGTTTTGAGATGTAGTCGAACGCACCCTTCTGAATCGCTTGAATTGCGGTTTCCATCGTTCCAAACCCGGTCATCAGGATCACTGCAGCCGTCGGAGATCGACGTTTGATTTCGCTCAGAAGCGCCATCCCGTCCAGCTCAAGCATACGGATGTCAGAGAGCACGATGGGAAACTGCTGAGACTCTAGGAGCTTAAGCGCCTCCTCGGCGCACGATGCTAGGGTGACAGGGAAACCTTCACGCGCGAAAACTTCGCGCAGCAGTTCACGCGTGACTAAGTCGTCGTCGACGACAAGGAGGTTGAGTCGAGCTTGCGCTGAGGCTGAAACGGAAACCGGATCTTGACTTCGGTCCATGAACCCTCTTTCGACGACAGATCTAGCACGCCGTCGTACTTTTTGACCAGTTGCTGACAAATCGTCAGTCCAAGCCCCGTTCCTTGACCCGGAGCTTTGGTTGTAAAAAACGGCTTCACGACGCTTTGCAGGTCTTCGCTGGAGATCCCCATGCCGCTATCGCGGATACTGATTTCAGCCCAGTGGGAATCCTCAAGCTCCTGGATCCGCGTGTCGAGCTCGAGCAGCAGTCGCTCTCCAGGTCTGCGACTCCATTTTTCTTGAAGAGCATCAAGCGAGTTGTTGACAAGATTAAGCAGAATTTGCTCGAGATCGATTGGAACAAGCCGTACTGGGCCTAACGAGCGATCAAAGTGTGTATTGATCTCAACGCCAAGAGCGTCGGCGCGCGGGTGGACGAGGGAGAGTGTTTTTTCGGCCACTCGATTCAGATCCACGAGCTGGGTCTGAGACTGAGGCTTAGCCGTGGTTTGAAGAAGTTCGCGCACGATGTGCTCGATTTTACTGACTTGTCCGTTGAGGATCTCGATGCGCTCGCGCGCGGAGGGGAGAGGGAGTTTTGGACTACTCAGTTCGTCACGCAAAAGTTGAAGATGTCCGCCAATCGCGTTTAAGGGAGTCCCGATTTCATGCGCAAAGTTTGCGGTAAGTTGTCCCATGACAGCGAGTTTTTCGTTGTTCATGACCTGGCGCTGGGCATCGTGAAGCTGTTCGTAAAGTTTAGTGTTTTGTGAGCGTGCGCGGCGTAAGAGACGATCGTTTTGAATCGTTCTGCGCAAAAAAAAGCTCAAAAGCGCAAACAAAATCACAACGCTCATGAACCCTGCAGCAAGTGAAAAATGCTGAAAACCAGCAAGTATCTCTCCGACCAGCTGAAGAGAAATCTGCAGTCGGACGTTGCCAAGGAGTTTTGAGCTCGCACTCTTGCTCCCTGCGCTTGACTTCTGCGTGATCGGTACCGAGAGCTCCCATACCGACACACTCTCCTCGCTCAGGGGACGGCTGACGACACGATCATCAAGAGCAATAGTCGGGGTATACGATGTGAAATCATGACTTGAAGCGATGAGCTCGCCTTTGCCGTCTTGAGTTTTCTTGTAGACGTCAAACCGTAAGATGTTGGGTTGGATCGAGAGAAGCTCAGTGATTTGCTTTTCGAGGATTTCTTGCGCGTTGGGACGTGCGAAAGTTTTTTCGCGTTCAATTTCAAGCGCGAAAGTCTTTGCGCTTGCGATCCCGATTTGGCGGACTTCTTCCTCAAGATACGGCTGGGTCAGGCGATCTACAATTAAGGTGATGATCAGGAACGTCGGCAAAATCACTGCAACAAGAGTCAGCGTGACTTTGACTTGAAGGTCGAGCGTCCGAAACTTTTTAACCCAATCTCGCCTGTTCACAGCAACTCAAAATAGAACCGGGAGCACCTTGTTGCCAAGGTCTCCCGGTTCACGAATTCGTTTTTTAAGCGAAATCTTTTAGTTGCTGTGGCCGGTTGCAGGAGCTTCAGCAGCCTTTTCAGCAGCAGGAGCTTCAGCTTTCTTTGCAGCAGCTTTTTTAGCTTTCTTCGCTACTTTCTTTGCAGGAGCGGCATGCGCTTCAGCCTTAGGAGCTTCTGCTGCAGCGTTTCCGTGATTAGCGCCGCCGTGGTCGGCTGCGAAAGCGGAGGTTGCGAAAAGAACTGCGATCACAGGAATGAGCTTGTTCATTTTGATTTCCTTATGTTGTGTTTCGACAGCGCTTTGACGCTAAAACGTGTCGTGGCGAGTCGTATTGTTATTGATGTAAGACAGCAACTGCAATGCCAACAGGCGGATGCTTTATAGAGAGTTCTAATCGCAGAGTTGTTGCGGTCTGCCGCAGTGGGTGCGGGAGAGGCTGGAGCAAGTTGCGACAATACGGTAATTCTGTCTGAGATGCCTCGGTTACGCTTACTGACTTACAACATCCATAAAGGTTTTGGCGCATCTGGTCGAACCCTGTCGCTTGAAGGGGTGCGCGATGCGATTCGCTCGGCCGAGGTGGAGATCGTGTTTCTTCAAGAAGTGCGTGGGACTCAGTTTGAGTATTTGGCTGATACGATTTGGGATCACTATGCTTACGGAAAAAACGCAGTCACAACCGGAGGTGATCACGGCAACGCGATTTTAAGTAAGTTTCCGTTTATTTCGTGGGAGAACATCGATGTCTCCAATTCTCAGCTTCAGAGACGCGGGCTCCTTCACGGAGTCATCGAGATCCCTGAGATGGGGCGCAGAATTGATTTAATCTGTTTACACTTAGATCTTTTTCAGTCGGGGCGTGAGCGTCAAGTGGAGCGACTCTGTAATCAGATTGAAGCACACATTCCGCGTGATCATCCGCTAGTCGTTGCCGGCGACTTTAACGATTGGAATCAGCAAATCTCATCTGAACTCAGAGAGCGTCTCGGACTCGAAGAGGCGATCGAAGTTTTGCAAGGAGAGCCTGCGCGGACGTTTCCGATTTGGATGCCCTTACTTCCGCTTGATCGTATTTATGTCCGTGGGTTAACTCCGCGGCTCTGTGCACGCTACACGCGTGGACGTTGGCGACGCCTCTCGGATCATGCTGCGCTTTGGGTTGAGCTTGAGTTTTAACGCTCTACATCTTGGCACTCGACGTTTGGCGCGGTAGGAGGAGTGATGGTCTTTTGGATTGCTTTGGTTGCAGTAGCGGCGCTCACCTTAGGTTTTGTAATCGGTTTTGTAATCGGGAGGATGCAGCTCCATCCACGCTTGTCGGAGCTTTCAGCGCGCCTCTCCGAGCGGGATGTCACTTGCACAGCTCTTAAGCAAGACCTCGAAAATACACGCCGATTCGAGCTTGAGGCGTCTGAGTTGCGTGCGCGGCTAGATCTGGAGCGTAAGAGCGCGGCCGAAAAGCTCGCAGTGCTCTCCGAAGCCCAGCGACAACTGAGTGATCATTTTAAGGCACTTTCCTCTGAGGCGCTCAAGTCCAGCAATGCCTCGTTTCTCACTCTTGCAAAAGAGACGCTTGAGAAGTTCCAGATCGATGCGCGACAGGACCTTGAAAAGCGTCAGATGTCCATCGACTCACTCGTGAAGCCCGTGAGGGAATCACTCGAAAAAGTCGACCTCAAGATCGGTGAGCTCGAGAAGTCGCGCGTGGGCGCGTACGAGTCCATCAAGCAGCAGGTCCAAAGTTTAGTCGACTCGCAGCGAGAACTGCGTTCCGAAACCTCAAATCTCGTCAAAGCTCTGCGCGCCCCGCACGTGCGCGGAAGGTGGGGCGAAATCCAGCTCAAGCGTGTTGTGGAGATGGCAGGGATGCTTGAGCACTGCGATTTTTTCCAGCAAGAGACTGCGCAGGCCGATGAAGGCGCGCTCCGTCCTGATTTGGTGGTGAGACTACCGGGCGGAAAGTCTATCGTTGTTGACGCAAAAGCTCCGCTGGCCGCGTACTTGGAAGCTATTGAGTCATCCGATGAGCTCACTCGTCTTGAACGGATGCAGCAGCATGCGCAGCAGATTCGCTCTCACATGCAGAAGTTAAGTCGCAAAGGGTATTGGGATCAGTTTCAGCCTTCGCCAGAGTTTGTGGTGTTGTTTATTCCTGGAGAGACTTTTTTCAGTGCCGCACTTGAGCAAGATCCAGCACTCATTGAAGTAGGAGTAGAGCAAAAAGTGATTTTAGCGACTCCGACGACTCTCATCGCTCTCTTGCGCGCGGTCTCCTACGGGTGGCGCCAAGAGGGGCTTGCAAAGAACGCGCAGAAAATCAGCGATCTCGGGAAGGAGCTCTACAAACGGCTCTCTGACTTTGGTGATCACCTCTCCAATGTTGGTAAGAATCTCAACACTGCAGTCAAGAGCTACAATAGTGCGGTAGGTTCTCTTGAGAGTCGCGTGCTCGTCAGCGCGCGTAGGTTTCAGGAGCTTGAGGTCTCAGCCGATACCTCGCATGAGATTTCAGAAGTACTGCCGATCGACGCGACGCCTCGCACGCTTCAGGACTCGGGGTCGATTCCGTAGGACTTAATCTTGCGATGGAGATGACTACGCTCGACACCGAGGATCGTTGCAGTTTTTGAGATGTTCCAGTCGTTCTCTTTGAGCGTTTTGAGAATAAACTCACGCTCAAACTCATGTCGTGCATCTTTCAGGTTGCGTGCTGCTGAGCCGAGGGCGAGGCCGGAGAGGGTCTTATCGTCATTCGCGCTGAGGGTTGGACTTTGAGGCTCCTCATTGAGGTGCTGGAGGATGAGCGCTGCCGTGATGGGCTTTTTGGCCTCTGACTCACCGACGAGGATCACGATGCGCTCAATAAGATTTTTGAGTTCGCGAACGTTTCCAGGCCAGGAGTAGCTCGAAATCACTCGGATCGCCTCTCCAGAAAATTTCAAAACAGGTCGACCATGGGAGTCGCAAAAAGTCTGTAAAAAATGCTCAACCAGCAGTGGGATGTCCTCCTTGCGCTCCCTGAGTGGTGAGATTTGAAATGGGATGACATTGAGTCGGTGGTAAAGGTCCTCGCGAAACGAGCCCTTTTGAATCTCGCTTTTTAGATTTTTGTTTGTCGCTGCGATGATCCGTACATCGACGATGAAAGACTGAGATCCACCCACCCGAGTAAATTTTTGATCCTGCAGGATCCTTAGAATCTTTGCTTGAGTCTTCAGCGACATATCGCCGATCTCGTCCAGAAAAAGCGTTCCACCATGTGCGAGATCAAACTTTCCGCGGCGCTGTTGGTTTGCGCCCGTGAATGAGCCTTTTTCATGCCCAAAAAGCTCGCTCTCGATGAGCTCTTCCGGGATTGCTGCGCAGTTCACTTCGATAAAAGGCTTATTGTACCTCGGTGAGAGTGCATGAATATTTTGTGCGACAACTTCCTTGCCGGTGCCGTTCTCTCCAGTGATTAAAACTGATCCCGTCGTAGGTGCGACTCTGCGAATCATCTCTCGAATCTGCTCGATGGCGGCGCTTTTGCCGATGAGAGATTTCGTTCGCGAAAGTTGCTTACGGAGAGCGGAGTTTTCGATCGCAAGCTCGTGAGTCGTTTGCGCGTTTTTAAGCAGAACGAGTATTTTTTCAAGAGAGAGGGGTTTTTCGACGAAGTCGTAGGCACCGAGTTTCGTGGAGCGCACTGCAGTTTCAATCGTGCCATGACCGGACATCATGATTACGACAGTCTGAGGCCAAGCATCCTTAATGCGTCTTAGGGTCTCAAGTCCATCAAGACCGGGCATCCAAATATCAAGCAGGATGGCGTCAGGAGTTTGCTTTTCGAGATAACTGAGTGCCTGCTCGCCCGAGGAGCAAGTCGAGACTAAATAGCCTTCGTCCTCAAGTGCACCTTTAAGTGCAGAGAGGATGGATGTCTCATCGTCTACAATTAGGATGGAGTGCCCCATTTGGGTCCTTTCTTAAGCGCGACGTCTTCAATGGGTTTTTTTGGCGCAGTCGGGAGCTCGATCACAAACTGCGTGCCCTGTTGGAGTCCCGAGTGCACTCGAATAAACCCATCGTGATCGCTGACGATGCGTTTTGTGATCGCAAGCCCGAGTCCTGTACCTTCTTTTTTGGTCGAGAAATAGGGTTCAAACACGCGGTCTCGTATTTCTTCAGACATGCCCGGCCCATTGTCCTCCACTGTAAACACCGCGATTTGAAGCGGTTCGTTATAGTGGCTCTCGAGTTTGATCTTTTTTTGGCCTTGAGCATCTCCAAGCGCGGCGATGGCGTTGTCGAGCAAGTTAATCAGTACACGTTTGATTTGATCGCGATCGAAATCAAAGATCGGTAGCTTTTGCTCCAGATTGGTTTCAAACCAAATCTCAGGATGAGCCTGAGAGAACAAGCGCATCACTTCGAGGATCACTTCATTGAGTTGGTGGGGTGCAGGCGAGGCTTCAGGGAATCGGGCAAAATTCGAGAACTCGTTGACCATCTCCTTGAGCTCGTCGGTGTGCTTGACGATCGTCTCGGTACACTCGCGTAAGAGAGCTCCTTCTTTTCCGGGGGTATGCCCCAGTTGACGCTGAAGACGTTGGGCCGAGAGCTTGATGGGGGTGAGGGGGTTTTTGATTTCGTGCGCAATCCGTCGCGCGACTTCACGCCATGCAACCTCGCGCTGCGCTTTCATAAGGTGACTCATGTCATCAATCACGACGACAACACCCCAAAAAGCCTGAGAGTCGCGAAGCGAACTTGCGATCCCCGCGAGCGAGCGTGTCGTGCCATCGCTTGAGCGAAACGTCCATTGAATCACTTCTGGTTTAAGATCTTCAGTCTGCGCGGTCGCTTGCGCAATGATTTCGACCAGAGCTTGCGACTCATCCGTCAGAACGCTGGTGTACGGACGCTTGAGTGCACTCTCGGGCTCAATCTCAAGCAACTCAGCTGCAGCACGATTGAAAGTGGTGATTTCTCCCTGCGGACTTACGACAAGAACACCTGTGCCGATATTAGCAAGAACGGCTTCGAGCTGGAGTTTTCGAGTCTCAAGATCATGGCCGGCCTCAGTGAGTTTCATCCGATTTTGTTTGAGATCCCTCGTCATTGCATTGAAGGACTCGATCAAAGTGCCGATCTCATCCTCGCCCGAGCGCTCAATAGTGACATCAAGGTTGCCAGAGCCCACGAGTTGAGCACCTCGGACTAGACGCTCAACCGGGACCGTGAGCTCTCTCGCGAGATAAAGGCCCATCCAGATCGCGACCACAATCATCACCATCGTAATCATGACGAGGATTACAAAATATGCAGTCTTTAGCGGATACTTTAGAGGGTTCGTGTCTTTATAGTCATCAAAGACGCTTGCGACTTCGTCGACCTTATTCACGAGACTCACGGGAATATAGCTATTGATGACGACGACTCCTGCGAGTCCTTCATCGCTTGAGGATGCAGGTTTTCGGCCTCCCACAAAAACTGGAACCAAGCATCGGATGAGATCTCCGGATCCGATGTGATGAATCACTGAAACATTTTCTCCCGAAAAAGCGCGATCCAAAAGATCAAGTGAGAGCCTGGGATAGGAGACGTTCTCTGAGGTCTCAAGCGTCGTCAGGAGTCGATCACTCAGCGGATCGGCGTAGTACTCGACAGCGTGCAGGGCGAGAAGTGCTCGCTGATCTTCTAAGTACTTGGGAAGCCAGAGAGGGAGCTCATTTGATCCGGGAGGCCGAAAACGACTAGGAACATTGCTGACGCGCTTTCCAATCTGTGTGGCGAGGTGCTCGCCAAAGTGCATCGCCACACGTTCAGAGTTTTTATAGTAGGTACGTGTGATCTCAAGTGAGGCTTGAAGCGTGTTCTGCACTTTGATGGAGAACCACTTGTCGAAGCTCGAGTTAATGTACAGGGAAGAAACGGTAAAGAGGATCAGGGTCGGCGTGATGGAGAAGGCCAGAAACGCGACGACGAGCTTGGTCTTGAGCCTTGAGCCCAGGACGCGAGAGCGGCGCTCGAGAAAAAGCTTCCCGATGTTTCGAAAAATCAGCCAGACAAGCGCAATCAGCAGGATCAGGTTGACGTTGAGGAGACCAAAGAAAAAGATCGAGTTAACGAAGGGCAGCTTCTCAGACACACGAGTCAGGCGGAACTCGAAGACCGTGAGCGCGACAAACACGACGAGCAGTGCCACGATCGCCCAGCGCTCGCGTTGACGTTTTTTGCGCTCGGCCGTGAGCGCGTCTTGATCTGGTTTTTGCAGGTTTTCGGCCGTCACCCTCCTGTTCTGCCGCACCCTCTCGCGCCGCGCAAGAGCTGTTGCGGGCGGCCCAGGTTTAGGCGTAAGGTGGGGGCCTTATGGCAGAAAAAATCACCCCCCGCGCGCAAGACTTTTCCGAGTGGTATCAGGACCTGGTTCTCCAGGCCAAAATGGCCGATTACAGCCCGGTCAAGGGGTGCATGGTCATTCGCCCTCACGGATACGCGGTTTGGGAGCGCATCCAGCGCGAGTTGGATAGCCGCATCAAGTCTCACCAGGTGCGCAATGCGTATTTTCCACTGTTTATTCCCGAGAGTTTTTTGAAGAAGGAGGCGGAGCACGTCGAGGGGTTTGCGCCTCAGTGCGCGGTCGTGACCTACGCGGGCGCCAAGGACCTCGAGGAGAAGCTCGTCGTCCGTCCGACCTCCGAGACGATCATCAATTCGATGTTCGCCAAGTGGATCCAGTCCTATCGGGACCTGCCACTGCTGATCAATCAGTGGGCGAACGTCGTGCGCTGGGAAATGCGTACGCGCTTGTTCCTCCGGACGACGGAGTTCCTTTGGCAAGAGGGTCACACTTGTCATGCGACGCAAGAAGAGGCGGAGCTATTCTCACGCAAGATGCTCGCGATGTATCAGGAGTTCTGCGAGACCGTGCTTGCGATGCCGGTGCTCGCAGGGCTTAAGACCGAGAGCGAGAAGTTCGCAGGCGCTCTGCGCACTTACTGCATCGAAGCGATGATGCAGGACAAGAAAGCGCTTCAAGCGGGTACATCGCACAACCTCGCGGATAATTTCGCCAAGTCTTTCGGTACGCAGTTCCTCGATTCGGACTCCAAGCAAAAGACCGTGCACCAGACGAGCTGGGGCGTCTCGACGCGCTTGATTGGTGGCCTCATCATGACTCACTCGGATGACAAGGGTCTGATCCTGCCTCCGATGGTGGCTCCTCTTCATGCAGCGATTATCCCGATTTTGGGCAAAGATCCCGCAGTAAAACCGATGGTTCTCGAAGCCGCCGATGCGCTCCGTGCGGCAATTCTCGGTGATGCTTCGGTCAAAGCGCTCCCCCACGAGACCCACGTTTTCGTCGACCGCGATGAGAACAAGCAGCCCGGCTGGAAGTTCCACGAGTACGAACTCATGGGTGTGCCTCTGCGCATCGAGCTCGGACCGAAAGATCTCGAAAAGCGGCAGTGCGTGATTGCACGTCGCGATACGGGCGAGAAAAAGTTCATTCCTCTTACTGAAGCTCCCGCACACGTGGGACGCGAGCTTGCGGCTCTCCAGAAAGACCTTCTCGAGCGCGCGCGCAAGCACCGCGACGAAAACATTTTCGAAGTCGCGACTTACGAAGAATTCAAGAAACGCATCGATGGCGGTGGATTTTTCCGTGTCTCTTGGCATCTCGACAAAGCGATGGAAGCCAAAATCAAGGAAGAGACCAAGGCCACAATCCGTTGCATCGAGCTTGACCAGAACTTCGCTCCCATCCGCTCGAACGCGCCTTGCTTCATGACCGGAAAGAAGTCGGAGGATAACGTCCGTGTCATCTTCGCGCGCTCCTACTGATCTGGCGCTCGCGCTCGACACCGCAAACCCCGCGCAGGCGGAAGCGTGGATCGAAGCGACACGCGGCTTAGGTCTCGTCTACAAGGTGGGCTTAGAGCTTTTTACGGCCGCGGGTCCGCAGTGGACGGCGGGGCTCACACGGGCGAGGCATCGGGTGTTCCTTGATCTTAAGCTCCATGACATTCCGAACACGGTCGCAAAAGCCGTAGAGCAGATCGCGCGCCTGGGTGTCGAGTGGGCGACCGTGCACCTCTCGGGCGGACCAAAAATGCTCGCAGAAGCACAGAAAGCACGTGGCGAAGTGAAACTCCTAGGCGTCTCGGTGCTGACGTCCTTCAGCGCCGAAGAATGGTCTGCAACCCTCTCGCAAGTGGCTTCAAACCCGCATTCTCCTTCCGACTCGGTGCTGGGCCTCGCTGGTCTCGCTTCGAAAGCGCAACTTTTCGGCCTCGTCTGCTCTCCGCAGGAGCTCGCACAGGTGCGCGCATGTTATCCCGCGCTGACCCCCGTCGTACCGGGCGTCCGTCCTGCGGGTAGTGACCGCCAAGATCAAGCGCGGACGATGACCCCCGCTGAGGCAGTGGCCGCGGGTGCCGGCGCGCTTGTCGTGGGACGTCCGATCACGCAAGCTCAAGATCCGGCGCAGGCTGCGCGCGCGATCTTAAAGGAGATGGGCCGATGATCCTCAAGAACCCGCATAGTATTTTAGCCGCGCTTGAAACCCGTCCTGGAGACGTGGAGAGTGTGCGCTTGCCTTTAGGAGATGCGGGCGAAGTTTGGACGCGCATCCGTACGATCGCATCTAAGAATAGAGTGCGAGTTGAGGAAGGTGCGTTTCCAGGAAAAAAATCTGATCTAAAGGGTCCGCGCATCGCTCCTACGCCAGATCTAGCGGGTCGCGACGCTCAAGGCGAGGCACGTGTGCGCGAACGCCCGCCGCTCTCGCTTGAGGAAGTGCTCGATCACGCTCCCAAAGAAGGCTACGGTCTTTGGATTGCGCTAGATCAAGTCCAAGATCCGCAGAACTTGGGCTCAATTTTTCGTACTGCCGCGTTCTTTGGTGCGCGCGGAATCTTGCTCTGCCAGGACCGCGCGGCAGCATTGACACCTGTAGTGTACGACGTCGCGTGCGGGGGTGTGGAGCATGTCCCGTTCGCGCAGGTTGCAAATCTCCAGCGCGCGATTGAGCGCGCAAAGGAGCGCGAGATGTGGGTTTTGGGTACTTCCGAGCACGCAAAGGACTCGCTCTTTTCGCAAACTAAAGATCGTCATTGGCTCTTGATGCTCGGAAATGAAGAGAAGGGATTGAGACGCCTGACCCAAGAGCGCTGCGATTTACTTTGCTCGATTCCCTGTCAAGGCGATGTCACATCGCTCAACGTTTCAGTCGCGGCGGGGATTGCGATTTCACGACTCAGTTAATCTCCGCGCGTATCGAGCTTTGGATCTGCTGCTCTGACTTTAACGGTAAACCCTTCCATCCCAGTCGCTTCAACCCACTCTCCTGCACGTAGTCGCATCTGCTCGGACTCGGGCACGACATTCCAAATCTCACCGCGCACCAGCATCTGTCCTTTAAGTCCGCCGTCGCTCACTGACTCGACCTTGCCGACGTAACCCAAGAGCCCACCTAAGCCCCCGCCCTTCATTTTGGCAAGCGCACTACGATTGAGCCAGAGCGTGCGTGCAGCACCGTAGCTGACGAGTGCAGTTGTACCTAAAGTCACCGCTCCAATGGGGGCTAAAATCCAGGGGCTCATTTGAAGATCCGCAGCCGACGGATCCACGAGCCATAAAAGGCCAAGAATCAATGAGACTCCGCCCCCAAACGCGAGCGCGCCGTGCGCTGAGACTGCGGCTTCGGCCGCAAAGAGCACCACGCCCAAAATCAAGAGTGCTTGGGCACCGACGCTCAAAGGGAGCATCTGTAGGGAAACGAGCGCTGCGAGCACACACACTCCTCCGAGTGCTCCGGCAACTGTGATTCCCGGGTTAGAAACTTCAACATAGATCAACAGCAAGCCAAGCGAAAGCAAGATGCCTGCGATGTTCGGATGAGCGAGCCAGTGTAAAAGCTTCACTCCAAAGGTCATCGCAACACTGTCGACGCGAACATCTGCAGTGCGAAGAACGACTTCCCGGCCGCTCACTTGCACATGTCTGCCGTGCACTTTTCGAAGAAACTCGCGCGCATCACTTGCGATCTCGTCGACGAGTTTTTGAGAATGCGCTTCCTCGTAAGCGAGGCTCTTGCTCTTGGAGACGATCTCCTCTGATAAAGCGACGTTGCGTTTGCGGAGCTCCGAGAGCGAGCGCGCGAACGCGACCGTATCGTTAAGCACCTTGTCGCCCATCGCGCCTTTGACGTCCTCGCCCTGCGATCCCACCGGGTGCGCGGCGCCGATGTTCGTACCTGGAGCCATGCCTGAGACGTGCGAGGCGAGCATGAGGAGCGCGCCGGCGGAAGTCGCCGAAGCTCCGCCGGGTCCTACGAAAAAAAGCACGGGCACGGGTGAGGTCTCGATCATCTGCGCCATTTCGCGCGTTGAGGTGAGCAGCCCGCCGGGCGTATCGAGCTCGACAAGGACCGCGCCTGCTCCGAGCGCTTTGGCGCGATCGATCGCGCTTTTTAAGTGTGAGACGCTCGCAGGATTGATCACACCGCGGATTTCAATTGCGATTACAGAGTCCGCCCCGCCCTCACTTGAAGGAGCGATCCACACAGCAGACCCGACCAAAACCAAAGCGATTACGAGTATGCGTTTCATGATCTTTAGCTAAAGCTGATTCCCGCGATATCGTCCATCCGAATCGGCCATAAAATACCGTCAAACGACTGCACAATCACGAACTCACCATGATCGATCTGCATCTGATGATAGATCTTACCAATCAGTTGGAAAGGTTTCCCTGAAGAGCCCATAATTTCTAAACAAAGTTGATCGTGTCTTTGCTGCGCGAGAGTTAAAAGCTCGCTTAAGACTCGATCCGCTGGCGTGTACTCCTCGCGCCGAAACAATTGTCCGATTGCAGCCGTGATCTTCAGGCTCGAGGCTTCGCCTTTCACAGCGTGCTTTCGTTGCGTGTGCTCGGTCTGGATGCTCTCTGCGCCGTGTTTGTCTCGAAGTGTGTGGATGCTTGCCTCGGTGTCCTCGGCAAGAAACCATTCGCCCAGGAGCTGTGAGTCGACTTCGGGGTGGAATTGAAACCCGTACACGTTCTTGCCGATGCGGTACGCCTGCCTCGGGCAATGGGTAGAGGATGCGAGCAGCTCCGCTCCGGGCGGAAGTTCGAAGTTCTCCAGGTGCCAGTGATAAACGGTCGGTCTCGGGCCCGCGACGCTCACGATCGGGTCTTTGAGTCCTTTGGAGTTGAGTTCGATCTTGTGCCAGCCGACTTCGGGACGGGGATTGAGACCGACTTGCACTCCCAGTGACTTCGCAATGAGTTGCCCCCCTAAGCATACGCCCACGACCGGAAGCTTCGCCGTGATGGCCGAGCGCAGCAATCGACACTCCTTTGCGATCCATGCATGCTCATCCTCATCGTTGACCGACATGGGCCCGCCCATCGAGATCATTCCCGAAATCTCTTTCACTCCCGGGAGCTTATGGCCCTTGTAGACATGAGCTACGAGGGTGGGGATTCCCTGACTTTCGAGACCTCGCCGAATTGACGCGGGGTGCTCATAGTGAGTGTGCTGAACGATGAGTACAGGCTTTTGCTTGGCAGGTTTGCGCGCGGGCATTCCTACGTGAGTCTAAGAAAACTAATGCAATAAGTCACGAAGATCCTTCAGGAAAGTCAATTGACAAGTCGGGCCGAATTTGAAAATACCGCATCAACGACGTTTTTCGTTGGAGGGGCTCGTTCGCCCTTTTCGCTGGCATAGCTCAGTTGGTAGAGCAGCTGATTTGTAATCAGCAGGTCATCGGTTCAAGTCCGATTGCCAGCTCCATTTTGCTGGTTTCCAGCAAAACTCCGGAGGAGAAAGTCGTTAAAAAGTTTGTCGGTGGGATACCCAAGTGGCCAAAGGGATCAGACTGTAAATCTGACGGCGTATGCCTTCGAAGGTTCGAATCCTTCTCCCACCACCAGTTTTCTCTTGAAGAGCGTGGTTCTTCGAAGGAGAACGATCGCTCGGTAATGAGCGGAAATTTTTAGAGAGAGTTTTTTGCGGGCGGGAATAGCTCAATTGGCTAGAGCATCGGCTTTCCAAGCCGAGGGTTGAGGGTTCGAGTCCCTTTTCCCGCTCCACAATTCGCTCTCGTAGCTCAGGGGTAGAGCACTCCCTTGGTAAGGGAGAGGTCGTGGGTTCAATTCCCATCGAGAGCTCCAGTTTTAGTCGAGTAACAAAGCAAGGAAAGGTCGAAAGGTCGAAATGTCGAAAGAGAAATTCGAAAGAAAAAAGCCGCACTGTAACATTGGGACGATCGGGCACGTTGACCACGGGAAGACGACGCTGACGGCCGCAATCACGACGGTGCTGGCGAAAAAGGGTTTCGCGCAAGCGCGCGGATACGATCAGATCGACAACGCACCTGAAGAGAAAGAGCGCGGGATCACGATCAACACCACACACGTGGAGTACGAGACCGACAAGCGCCACTACGCGCACGTTGATTGCCCGGGCCACGCCGACTACGTGAAGAACATGATCACGGGTGCGGCACAGATGGACGGCGCGATCTTGGTCGTGTCTGCAGCCGACGGTCCGATGCCACAGACGCGCGAGCACATCTTGCTTGCTCGCCAAGTGGGCGTTCCTGCGATCGTGGTGTTCTTAAACAAGTGCGACATGGTCGACGACAAGGAGCTTTTGGATCTCGTTGAGATGGAAGTGCGTGAGCTTCTCACGAAGTACCAATTCCCAGGAGATAAGATCCCGATCGTGAAGGGTTCTGCGACGATGGGCTTGGCTGGCGACCAAGGGGAGCTTGGCGAGAAGGCAATTCTCGCGCTCATGGACGCAGTGGACGCTTATGTTCCGCAACCTCAGCGCGCGACCGACAAGCCGTTCTTGATGCCGGTGGAAGACGTGTTCTCGATCTCGGGTCGTGGAACGGTCGTCACGGGCCGGATTGAGCGTGGCGTGATCAAGGTCGGTGAAGAAGTCGAGATCGTGGGCATTCGTCCTACGACGAAGACGACGGTCACGGGCGTTGAAATGTTCCGCAAGCTTCTGGATTACGGTGAGGCAGGGGACAACGTTGGAGCGCTTCTTCGCGGCACGAAGAAGGAAGAAGTCGAGCGTGGCCAAGTGCTTTGTAAGCCGGGCTCTGTTCTCCCGCACAAGAAGTTCAAGGGTTCAGCCTATATTCTCACGAAGGAAGAAGGCGGACGTCACACGCCGTTCTTTAAGGGCTATCGTCCTCAGTTCTACTTCCGTACGACGGACGTGACCGGCATGGTTACGCTGCCTGCGAACGTAGAGATGGTGATGCCTGGCGATAACATCCAGATGGAAGTCGAGCTCATCACTCCGATCGCGATGGAGAAGGAGCTGCGCTTTGCGATCCGCGAAGGCGGTCGCACGGTCGGTGCAGGAGTTGTTGCCGAGATTATTGAGTAACGTTTATTGAATGACCCGGTGCCCTCCGAGAAATCGGGGAGCACCGGGCCCTCAATCCGGTAGGGCAGTAGCTCGAATGGTAGAGCAGCGGATTCCAAATCCGCGGGTTGTGGGTTCGAATCCCTCCTGCCCTGCCAAAATTGAAAGAAAGGTCCTAAAAAGCGAAATGGAAAATCAGAATCAAAAGTGGGTAAATCTGACTTATGTCGCCCTGGGCGGGATTCTCGCTTGGGTGATTTCTGCCCTGATGTTTCGGATTTCTGGAGCTTGGGATTTGGAAGCGAAATTCAAGCAGATTGACCTCGCCATTCGAATTGGCTCGGTCGTGCTTGGTTTTGCTCTTTTTTTCATTTTGAAAGCGAACGAGAAGGCGAACAATTTCTTTAATGAAGTGGTCGAAGAGTTAAGCCGTGTCACTTGGCCTACCTCTTCGGACACTGCGCGAGCGACGGTTGTCGTTTTAATCATGGTCCTGATCTCCGGATCCATTTTGGGCGCGTTTGATGCCCTTTGGACCTGGATTATTGGCAAAGCCATGGTCGTGAAGTTCTAGGGAGTACGAGATGTCAGAAATAAACGGTACTAGCGAAGAAACGACCCCAAGCCCGTCACCGACCGGTTCGGCAGATCTGGCCTGGTACGTGGTCCACACCTACTCTGGATACGAAAATAAGGCAAAAGCGGCTCTTGAAGAGCGCATTAAACAGTTAAAAAAGCAGGCTTTTTTCTCAGAGGTCATCGTCCCCGAAGAGAACGTCGTGGAGCTAGTCAAGGGTCAGAAGCGCACGACCAAGCGTCGCTTTTTCCCAGGCTACATCCTCGTGAAGATGATTTTGAACGATGAGACCTGGCACGTGGTGAAGAACACCCCCAAGGTCACTGGCTTCGTGGGCGACAAACTTAAGCCTGTCCCTGTACCCGAGTCCGAAGTCCAAAAGATGACCAATCGAATCGCTGAAGGGGCCGCAAAGCCGCGCCCGCGCGTTTCGTTCCGCGATGGCGAGAACGTCCGTGTGATCGATGGGCCATTCTCGAACTTCAACGGCGTCGTTGAAGAGGTCAATCAGGACAAGGGGAAGGTCAAAGTGCTGGTCAGCATTTTTGGTCGATCAACTCCGGTCGAGCTCGATTTTATTCAGGTTGAAAAAGTATAACGCTTCCAGTAGTAAGGGCGATTCATGGCTAAGAAAGTAACAGGTCAGATTAAGTTGCAGATTCCCGCTGGGCAGGCGAACCCGGCCCCTCCCGTGGGTCCGGCGCTCGGTCAGCGCGGCGTGAATATTATGGAGTTCTGTAAGGCATTCAATGCCAAGACACAGGACCAAAAGGGCATGATTATTCCGGTGATTATCACCGTGTATTCGGATCGCTCTTTCACCTTCATCACGAAGACTCCTCCAGCTTCGATTCTGCTGCTTAAGGCCGCAAAAATTGAAAAAGGTTCTGGTGAGCCGAACAAAAAGAAGGTCGGAAAAGTCACCAAAAAACAGGTAGAAGAGATCGCAAAGATTAAGATGCCTGATCTTAACGCTGGCAGTGTTGAGGCTGCGATGCGTACCGTGATGGGGACTGCGCGAAGCTCTGGTATTGACGTCATCGATTAAAAACGTTTTTTAAGTGGGAGTTTCAGGCAGTTTGACCTGGGACGCATGAACCACGGAGGTAAAAATGGCTGCTGAAACAGCGAAGAAGTCCGCTCTAGAAATTCCGGGTCATCACGGCAAAAAGTACCGCAAGGCTCGCGAGCAGATCGTGCCGGGCAAGATCTACTCCGTCAAAGAAGCGTTCGAGCTTCTTGAGAAAGTTCATTACGCAAAATTTGATGAGACCGTGGATGTCGCGTTTTCTCTTGGGGTCGACCCTAAGCAGTCGGATCAAATGGTCCGTGGTGCACTCGTTCTCCCTCACGGTGTGGGGAAGTCAGCGCGCATCGCAGTCATCGCAAAGGGCGATAAGGCCCGCGAAGCAGAAGCCGCGGGCGCAGATTTCGTTGGAGCCGATGATTTGATCGAGAAAATCGGTGGTGGCTGGATGGACTTCGATAAGCTCATCGCAACTCCGGACATGATGGTGCCCATCTCCAAGATCGGTAAGATCTTAGGGCCTCGTGGTCTTATGCCGAACCCTAAGCTCGGTACCGTCACTGTTGATGTCACCAAGGCGATCACTGAGCAAAAAAAGGGTAAAGTTGAGTACCGCGCTGAAAAAGCTGGGATCGTTCATTGCCATCTGGGTAAGAAGTCGTTTGGTGCGCAGAAGTTGCGCGAGAATTTTCTCGCTCTAACCGCAGCCGTGGTGAAGGCTAAGCCGCCGACCAGTAAGGGCACTTACATGAGGCGCATCACGCTTTCTACGACGATGAGCCCTGGGATCATGATCGATGCTTCGGACGCAACGTCTGCGTCTGCGGCGATCTAAGCGAGTTTTTCAAGAGAGACAGGAAACTTTATGAATAGCACCGAGAAAAAAGAGTGGGGCGAGTCGTTCAAGAAAGATCTGGAAAAGGCGACCGTATCTGTTTTCGCGGACTACAAGGGTCTAACTGCGACACAAGCTGACCAAGTCCGTAAGCTCGTTCGAGATAGCGGCGGGAAGATCCGTGTCCTGAAGAACAACGTCGCACGCGTCACGGTGAAACAGGGTTTCTCCGATGATGTGCGCACCGTACTGGATGGGACAGTTGGCCCAACGATGGTTGCGTTCTCGTTTGGAGATCCTTCCGCAGTCGCTAAGGCGGTCTTTAACTTTGCTAAGGACAATGAAGCGCTCAAGCTTAAAGACAGCCTTTTGGGTCTAAAGAAGATGCAAGCGGCCGATATTGAGGCTCTTGCAAAACTCCCAAGCAAGGAAGTCATGGTGGCGATGTTCTTGGGTGTGCTCAATGCGCCGGCGCGAAACTTCGTCAGCGTACTCGCAGCAGTGCCGCGTGGCCTGGTGACGGTGCTATCGGCGATCGAGAAGAAAAAGGCAGGAAACTAGTTTTTTTGATTCTAAGTCCCATGGAACGGGGCCTAGGCAACTTTACAGCCAAGACGGCGAATTGATTGGAATAGAGGTAGAAAATGGCAAGCGTAACTAAAGAAGACGTTGTTTCGTTCATCGAAAACATGAGCGTCCTCGAGCTTTCTCAGCTCGTGAAAGACCTGGAGACCAAGTTCGGTGTTTCGGCTGCTGCCCCTATGGCAGTGGCAGCGATGCCGGGCGCAGCAGGCGGAGCACCTGCAGCAGAAGCGAAGACGGAATTCAACGTCATCCTCGCAGCAGCAGGCGACAAGAAGATTGATGTCATTAAGGTCGTCCGTGAGATCACGGGCTTGGGCCTCAAGGAAGCAAAGGACCTCGTTGAAGGTGCTCCTAAGCCCTTGAAGGAAGGCGCAAGCAAGGACGACGCTGAAGGCATGAAGAAGAAGCTCGAAGCCGTCGGCGCAAAGGTCGAGCTCAAGTAAGCGACCTCGTCTTTGACCTGCTTTGAAAATTGCTTTTTAGTATTTGCTTTGAAGCAACTTTCGTGCTCATTTACCCGTACTTTACAGGTGCACCCTGTCACGCGGGGATCATGGGTTTATTAGCGACTTCCAATCAATATCTGCGACTCGGATCGAGGTACGTCCTCGGTTCGAGTCGCCCTTTTTTGACCGCCCTTAACGTCTAGGAGAGAAAATGGCGTCCCTCTTTGCCGAAAACGCACGCATTAGAAAAGATTTTTCACGCGTCAAGGCTCCGATCGATATTCCGAACCTGATCGATCTTCAGCGCAACTCCTATGAGAGATTTTTGCAGGCCGACATTCCTCCCGGTAAACGCACGGACACAGGTCTTCAAGCTGTGTTTAAGTCGGTGTTTCCGATCGAGGATTTTGATCGCTCGGCTTCGCTTGAGTTTGAGAGCTACACGCTTGAGCCACCCAAGTATGACGTCCTGGAGTGTCGTCAGCGAGGGATGACTTTTGCGGCCCCTCTGAAGATCACCGTTCGCCTCGTTGTGTATGATGTCGATGAGGAAGCGCAGACTCGCAACATTCGCGACATCAAAGAGCAAGAAGTCTACATGGGAGAAATCCCATTGATGACCGAGTCGGGCTCGTTCATCATCAACGGCACTGAGCGCGTGATCGTCTCCCAGCTTCACCGCTCTCCTGGGGTAATTTTCACTCACGATTCGGGTAAGAGCCACTCGTCGGGCAAGATCCTCTACTCTGCGCGCGTCATCCCTCATCGAGGATCGTGGCTTGATTTCGAATTTGACCACAAAGACATCGTTCACGCACGGATCGATCGTAAGCGAAAGCTTCCGGCGACCATTATTTTGCGCGCCCTCAACATGTCTCCGCAAGAGATCCTGAACCACTTCTACCGCATCGAAAAGCTCACTTTCGAAAAGCAGAAGTCGGGCACAAAGAAAGACATCAAGTACTTTCGTGTGGTTGATCTTGAGATTCTCTCAGGTCAGCGCGCCGAGGAAGACATCCTCGACCCCAAGACAGGCGATGCGATCGTTAAAAAGAATCGCAAGTTCACGAAGGCGGTCATCAAACGCATCGAAGACGCTGGCATTAAGCGTCTCGAGCTCTCCCCTGAAGCGATCACGGGGCGTGTGTCGTCCGAAGATGTTGTCGACGAGAAGACGGGCGAAGTGATTCTGGAAGCAAACGCTGAACTTACTCCAGAAAAAATCGAACAACTCGTCGAGCGCGGCGTAAATGAAGTGAATGTGATTTTCACGGATAACCTCACTTATGGCGCGTTTATTCGTGAGACACTTGTCGCCGATAAGTGCAACTCTCCTGAAGAGGCGCTCATCGAGATCTACAAGCGTCTTCGTCCGGGTGATCCTCCTACCGTGGAGGCAGCGAAGCTTCTGTTTGATAATCTGTTTTTCAACGCAGATCGCTACGATCTCTCTAAAGTCGGCCGATTGAAGCTGAACTATAAGTTCCCTGAGAACAAGATCCAGGTTGAGACGACGACGCTGACGAAGGCCGATATCCTCTCAACGATGCTCTATTTGTGTGAGCTCAACAACGGACGTGGAACGATCGATGATATCGATCACTTGGGTAACCGCCGCGTACGCGCCGTTGGTGAGTTGGTCGAGAACCAATTCCGCATCGGCTTGGTGCGCATGGAGCGCGCGATCAAGGAGCGCATGAGCATTCAAGAAGTTGAAACCCTCATGCCTCATGATTTGATTAACCAAAAGCCTGTGGCAGCGGTGATTAAGGAGTTTTTCGGATCCTCTCAGCTCTCTCAGTTTATGGATCAGACCAATCCGCTCTCCGAAGTCACGCACAAGCGTCGTCTTTCGGCGCTCGGACCAGGTGGTTTGACCCGCGAGCGGGCTGGTTTCGAAGTCCGTGACGTTCACAACACCCACTACGGTCGCATCTGCCCGGTGGAAACGCCCGAGGGTCCAAACATCGGATTGATTGCAAGTTTGTCGACGTTTGCGCGCGTGAATGAGCATGGTTTTATTGAAACCCCGTACCGAATGGTTTCGGATCGCAAGATCCGCGACGAGATTCGCTACTTCAGCGCTACCGAAGAAGAGAACAAAATCATCGCTCAAGTGAGTGAGGAAGCGCTTAAGACCAACAAGTTTGCGATGGACCTTGTCTCCGCACGCCGTAAGGGCGACTTCGCGATGGTTAACCCCGATGACATCGAGATGATGGACGTATCGCCCAATCAGCTTGTATCGATCGCGGCATCTCTCATCCCGTTTCTTGAGCATGACGACGCAAACCGCGCGCTCATGGGTTCGAACATGCAACGCCAAGCGGTGCCACTTATTCGCTCGCACGCCCCGTTCGTGGGTACAGGGATTGAGCGCATTGTCGCGCGTGACTCGGGTCACGTCGTGATGGCGAAACACGACGGCGAAGTCGTGATGGTCGATGGCTCGAAAATCGTCGTCCGCCGTTCCGGATCGAAAACTGACGAGGTCGGTTCTGATGTCGATATTTTCAATCTCACGAAGTATCAGCGCTCCAACCAGAACACCTGCATCACTCAAAAGCCGGTTGTTAAAGTGGGCGAGAAGGTCAAAGCCGGCGACGTACTTGCTGACGGCCCGTCGACGGACGCAGGAGAGCTCGCTCTTGGTGCAAACGTGCTTGTCGCGTTCATGCCTTGGGGCGGATATAACTTCGAAGACTCGATCTTGATCTCCGAGCGGATGATCAAGGACGATGTATTCACCTCGATCCATATCGAGGAGTTCGAGTGCGTTGCCCGCGACACCAAACTCGGCAAGGAAGAAATCACGCGCGACATCCCGAACGTCGGCGAAGAAGCGCTCCGTAATCTCGACGAAAGTGGCATCATCCGCATTGGCGCGGAAGTGAAGCCGGGCGAGATCCTCGTCGGCAAGGTTACTCCGAAAGGTGAGACTCAGCTCTCTCCTGAGGAGAAGCTCTTGCGTGCGATCTTCGGCGAGAAGGCTGGCGATGTTCGTGACACGAGCTTGCGTGCTCCGTCGGGCGTATTCGGAACAGTGATCAATGCCGAAGTCTTCGCGCGCGAAGGAACCGAGCAAGATGAGCGATCAAAGTCGATTCTTGAAGAGAAAATCGCCAAGATTCGTCGCGACGAGAAGATCGAGTCAGATGCGATCCGTCAGTCGGCGTTCAACAAGATCGTAAAGATCCTGGATGCCGAGACGACCACCGGGAAGCTTCTTTCTGAAGATGGTTCAGTCGAGCTCCTGAAGAAGGGTCAAAAGCTGGATCGCTTGACGCTTGAAGCGATTGCGTTTGATTTGCTCGGATTTATTCCGGTCAAGGACGCGCTCGAGCAAGAGATCACCTCGATCATGAAGACGGCAAAAGATAAAATCGAAGCCGTGAAGTTCGTGTTCAAAGACAAAGTTGAGAAATTAAAGCGCGGCGACGAGCTGGCGCCCGGCGTGATTAAGATGGTGAAGGTGCAGATCGCGATTAAGCGGAAGCTTCAAGTCGGCGATAAGATGGCCGGACGCCACAGAAACAAAGGGGTGATCTCTCGTATCATGCCCACAGAGGACATGCCTTTCATGGCGAACGGTCAGCCGGTCGACATGGTCTTGAACCCTCTTGGCGTTCCTTCTCGGATGAACATTGGTCAGCTCCTTGAAGTCACGCTCGGCTGGGCTGCGCGCGGTATGGGTGAGAAGATCAATGCGTATCTCGAGCAGTTCAAGCCGGACAACCTCCGTAAGTTGCTCAAGGATGTCTACTCGAGCCCAGAAGTTGAGAAGTACATCGATAAAGCCTCAGATAACGAAATCAAGAAGATGGCGACGCACCTAAAGGACGGCGTTCACTTCGCGACCCCCGTGTTTGATGGTGCGCACGAGAGTGACATTCAGAAGATGCTTCAGCTCGCAGATATCCCTGCCAAGGGTAAGACGACGTTGTTCGACGGCGTTACTGGTGAGCCGTTCTCCGAAGAAGTCACGGTCGGCATCATGTACATCTTGAAGCTGCACCACTTGGTCGAAGAGAAGATCCACGCACGTTCGATCGGGCCTTATAGCCTGGTCACTCAGCAGCCTCTCGGCGGTAAGGCGCAGTTCGGCGGTCAACGCCTCGGGGAGATGGAAGTGTGGGCGCTCGAAGCCTACGGCGCATCTTTCGCGTTGCAGGAGTTCCTGACCGTCAAGTCTGACGATGTCACGGGCCGTAACCGTATGTACGAAGCCATCGTCAAAGGTGAGCATCTGCTTGAGCCTGGATTGCCTGAGTCCTTCAACGTCTTGGTGAAGGAGCTTCAGTCGCTCGCACTCAACGTCGAGCTCATCGAAGACGACGAGGACAAGGATATTGCAGGCGAGATTCTCTAGTTCTTGATCTCGCAGTAGAGAGTGAATTGGTTTTTAAAAGATGACGATCCGGAGCTTTAAAAACTCCGGTTGGAGATGACAGATGAAAGACTTGCTGAACTTTTTCGATAAGCCGAAGGATCCCTTAAGCTTTACTGGGATTCGTATTTCGCTCGCTTCGCCGGAGAAAATCCGCGAGTGGTCGTACGGTGAAGTCAAAAAGCCTGAAACGATTAACTACCGTACGTTCAAGCCGGAGCGGGACGGTCTGTTCTGCGCCAAGATCTTTGGACCCGTGAAGGACTACGAGTGCAACTGCGGCAAGTACAAGCGCATGAAGCACCGTGGGGTGGTCTGCGAAAAGTGCGGCGTCGAAGTTATTCAATCCAAAGTCCGCCGTGAGCGTCTGGGCCACATTGAGCTCGCGACCCCGGTTGCGCACATCTGGTTCCTGCGCTCTCTGCCTTCGCGTATTGGCGCAATCCTCGACTTCACTTTGAAGGATCTCGAAAAGGTTCTTTACTGCGAAGCGTATGTTCTCACGGACGTTGGCAACTCGGAGCTCGAAGAGTTCACGATCCTCACGGAAGACAAGTACTCGCAGCTCGTCAAAGACGGGAAAGTCTTCCAGGCAGCCATGGGTGGCGAAGCCATTCGCGACATGCTCAAGAAGGTCGACATCGAGACCCTCTCTCGCCAGCTCCGCCGTGAAACCAAGCAAACGACATCTGAGGCCCAACGCACCAAGCTCTCTAAGCGCCTGAAGGTCGTCGAGGCATTCAAGTCAAGCCAGATGAACAAGCCCCATTGGATGATGCTGGAAGTGATTCCGGTCATCCCGCCGGAGCTCCGCCCGCTCGTCCCTCTCGAAGGGGGTCGTTTCGCGACTTCTGACCTCAACGATCTCTATCGTCGCGTCATTAACCGTAACAACCGCTTGAAGCGTCTCATGGAGCTGAACGCTCCTGAGATCATCATCCGTAACGAGAAGCGCATGCTTCAAGAAGCGGTCGATGCGCTATTCGATAACGGCCGCCGCGGTAAAGTCTTTACCGGACCCAACAAACGTCCGCTTCGCTCGTTGTCTGACATGCTCAAAGGCAAGCAAGGCCGTTTCCGCCAGAACTTGCTCGGTAAGCGCGTCGACTACTCTGGCCGCTCCGTCATCGTGGTAGGTCCTGAGCTCCGCCTGCATCAGTGCGGGATCCCGAAGCTCATGGCGCTCGAGCTCTTTAAGCCTTTCATTTATAATAAGCTCTCCGAGTACGGCTACGTCACAACCATCAAGTCCGCTAAAAAGATGGTCGAAAAGCAGCGCCAGGAAGTCTGGGACATCCTCGAAGAAGTCGTGCGCGAGCACCCGGTTCTTTTGAACCGTGCGCCCACGCTGCACCGTCTCGGGATCCAGGCGTTCGAGCCAGTCCTCATCGAGGGCAAAGCGATCCAACTCCATCCGCTCGTCTGCGCGGCGTTCAACGCCGACTTCGACGGTGACCAGATGGCCGTGCACGTTCCGCTCTCGATCGAAGCTCAGATCGAAGCGCGCGTGCTCATGATGTCCACGAACAATATCCTCTCTCCTGCTAACGGAAAACCCATCATCGTACCCTCTCAGGATATCGTTTTGGGTCTTTACTACATGTCGCGCGAGCGTCCGTACGCCAAGGGCGAGGGCAAGATGTTCGCAAACCCGCTCGAAGTCGAGTTTGCGCTGAGCTCTGGCGTTGTCGATCTTCAGGCCAAGATCAAGTGCCGCATCAACGGAAAGCTTGTGGATACGACAGTGGGTCGCGCACTCTTAAGCGAGGTGGTCCCCAAGGAGATCCCGTTCTCAGTCTATAACAAAGTCCTCACTAAGAAAGACCTAGCTGAGCTGATCGATGTTTGCTTCCGTCTTACAGGCAACAAGAAGACGGTGCTGCTTGCAGACCGCTTAATGCAAACCGGTTTCCGCGAAGCAATGCGTGCCGGTATCTCGATCTCGATCCACGACATGATTATGCCGACTGAGAAGAAAATTCTTCTCGAGAAAGCGCAAGATCAGGTCAAAGAAATCGAGAACCAGTACGTCGAAGGTCTCATCACCGACGGCGAACGCTACAACAAAGTCATCGACATCTGGGCACAAACCGGTGAGCAAGTCGCAAGCGCCTTGATGAAGAACCTCTCGACTGAAACCTTTAAGGCGCCCGAAGGCTCCAAAGCAAAGGTCAAAGAAGTTCAAGGCCCTGCGTTTAACTCGGTCTTTATGATGGCGGACTCCGGCGCTCGGGGCTCGAACGCTCAGATCCGTCAGCTTGCCGGGATGCGCGGTCTGATGGCTAAGCCGTCTGGCGAAATCATCGAGACGCCGATCATGGCGAACTTCCGTGAAGGTCTCTCCGTTCTCCAGTACTTCATCTCGACTCACGGTGCGCGTAAAGGCTTGGCGGATACAGCGCTTAAGACCGCGAACTCCGGTTACCTAACTCGTCGTCTCGTCGACGTTTCGCAAGACATGATCATCTCCGAAATCGACTGCAATACGATGGACGGAATCATGGTCAACGCCCTCGTTGAAGGGGGTGAGGTCATTGAAGCCCTTGGTGGACGTATCTTGGGTCGTTACACTCTCGAAGAGGTGCTCGATCCGATCAATGGCGAAGTCATCGTTGCAACGAACACGCTCATCGATGAGGAGCTGGTTAAGAAGATCGAAGACGCTGGCATTGATCGCGTGCGTATCCGTTCGGTGCTCACTTGCGCGTCGAAACAAGGCATCTGCCGTCACTGCTACGGACGTGATCTTGCGCGCGGCCGCCCTGCCAATATCGGCGAAGCGGTTGGCGTCATCGCAGCACAGTCCATTGGTGAGCCGGGCACTCAGCTTACAATGCGTACGTTCCACATCGGTGGTGCGGCGGCACGACATGCCGAGCAGTCGAGCTTGGAAGCGAAGACCAAGGGCTTCGTTAAGTTCGTCAACCTCGTTACCGTGAAGAACAAAGAGGGCTACCTCACCGTCATGAACCGCCAAGGTGAGATCTCTGTGATCGACGCCAACGGTCGCGAGCGTGAGAAGTACTCAGTCGTTTACGGTGCGAAAGTCCTTGTGAAAGACGGCGAGGCCGTTGAGCGAGGTAAGTTAATGGCTGAGTGGGATCCCTACTCCACTCCGATCGTTACTGAGGTCTCCGGTTTCATCTCCTTCGAAGACATCGAAGAAGGTGTAAACATGCAGGAGCAGTTCGACAGCGTCACCGGTCTCTCCCATAAGGTGATTGTGGAGTCGCGCGCTTCAGACAAACGTCCGAAGATCCTCATCACTGACAAGAGCGGGAAGACCTTGCGTATCGAAGGTACTCAAAACCGCGAAGCACGCTACATGCTGCCCGTCGGCGCAAACCTCATCGTTAATGATGGCGATGAGATCAAGGCCGGCGATCAGATCGTTAAGATCCATCGCGAGACGACCAAGACTAAGGACATCACCGGAGGTCTCCCGCGTGTTGCCGAACTCTTTGAAGCCAGAAAGCCTAAGGACTCCGCAGTGATCACCGAGATCGACGGTATGGTCACTTTTGGTAAAGACACCAAAGGGAAGCGTAAGATCGTCGTTACACCTGAGACGGGTGAGCCTCGTGAGTACCTGATTCCGAAAGGACGTCACGTATCAGTCAACGAAGGTGATTACGTCAAAGCGGGTGAGCCGCTGATGGACGGTCCGATCAACCCGCACGATATCCTCCGCGTCTTAGGCGAGAAGGCTCTCGCGAAGTACCTGGTCGACGAAGTGCAGGAAGTCTACCGTCTGCAAGGCGTTAAGATTAACGACAAGCACATCGAGACGATCGTGCGTCAGATGCTCCGTAAGGTGAAAATCCAAGACGTCGGCGATACGAACTTCCTCTCAGGCGAGAACGTGGAGAAGTTCGCTTTCGAAGAAGAGAACCAACGCGTCCTTACGAACGGTGGCGCTCCCGCAACTGGCGAGCCACTGCTTCTTGGGATCACAAAGGCGTCTCTCTCGACAGATAGCTTTATCTCGGCGGCGTCTTTCCAAGAAACCACAAAGGTTCTCACTGAAGCTGCAATTGGCGGCAAAGTCGATTACCTCCGCGGTCTCAAGGAAAACGTCATCATGGGTCGCTTGATCCCGGCGGGTACAGGTTTGGCAAAGTACAAAGTCATGCGCTTTATGCCGGGTGAGAAGCGGATCGCTCCTCCCACCGAGCAGACAAGTGTGAGTACGCCTGCTGCTCCTACGGAGTCTCCTGCGACGCTCTGATTTAATTTTTTGCGGGGGCGCTTCTCAAACTCTGGGAGGCGCCCCGTTTTCGTGAGCGGGCTTAGCTCAGCGGTAGAGCAACGCTTTTACACAGCGTGGGTCGGGGGTTCGATCCCCTCAGCCCGCACCACGAAACAAAAAGGGAGACCCCTAGATGGGGCGCCTACCTTTTTGTTTGGGGCACGGATTCGAGGATCGATGCGCTCCGAGGCCCGCTTGGCTTCGCCTCGCGGTCCTCTCGCGCACGCATCGCGATCAAAACACTTCGTGTTTTGGCGCGCTTTCGTCCCTCAGCCCGCACCACGGGTGCAATGACCGATCTGTGCACAGCTCCTCATTGCATTCGCGAACATGTGTCGACCGGAAGGCTTTGGGTTGTTGACCTAGCAAGAGCTGCACATCAGGTGCGGGTGAAACATGCTAAAATTAGAGGGCCATGTTTGAGGAAGAGTACCGGAGAAGAATCAATAAGGTCGTAGATTTTATTGAGAAGAATTCAGGGGAAAAGCTATCCCTTGAACTGCTTTCTCGGTATGCAGGAATTTCTCCTTTTCACCTTCACCGTCTGTTTTTGGTTTACTCTGGGGAACCAATTGCGGGATTTATTCGTAGAATTCGATTAAGTGCGGGTTACTCACGGCTTCAAAAAGACCCAAAGGCAGGACTTTCTGAGATTGCTGGCAATCTTGGCTATGATTCAATTTCGTCGTTTGTGCGCGCATTTAAGAAGCGCTTCTCCATCACTCCTAAGGTTTCAACCCTTCAGAAAAGTGAATCGCTTTCTCTGTGGAAGACTCAGAAATCTGAAACAAGCAAGACCGTCCTTATGCCCGATCGAATTGAATCTCGAGCGTCCCAAGTCATTCTTGGCGTAATGGAAAGAGGCTATCAGAACCGAAGTTTCCAAAAGGCTGCCGAGAGAGCATTTTCTCGGACTCTTGAATTGATAAGGCATCACGGTATTGATCAATCGATCGGCCGAGCCACTGCCGTAGTCTTTGACGATCCAGATTTGGTAGATCCTTTGTCGATGAAGTACTTTGGCGGTTTTGAATGGTCTCGGACCGAAGATTGTTCTTTTGATGGACTTACTACCCTGCAAGTGGGCCCAGGTTTGTATGCGGTGTTTTCTCATCAAGGTAGTTACGCCACTCTTTGGCAAACTTGGAATGCCGCCTATCGGAACTGGCTACCGAATTCGGGATACCAGTTGGCGGACGTTTTTCCGTTTGAAATCTATGTTAACGATCCAAGGACCGTGCGACGGGCTGGGGACTTACTTACTGAGATTTATCTACCACTACAAAGGGCTTTTCTATGAAGACAGCAATGTTGGTTGTAGCTCTTCTCACTGCGGGCATTGTACTTTTGGTTGTTTTTTTGCCTAACGAAAGATCGGCTAAGAAATCCGCTGTTATTAAGGCGAGTCCCGATAAAGTTTTCGCAGTAGTAACTAATCTTTCAGATCAGCGCTGGCGAAGCCACGTCAAACAGATCCAGATCTTGGATGCCTCTCCTGGGAAAGAGATTTGGATCGAAAAGACACATCGGGGACCCGAGTTGAAGTTTCGCACTAGGCTCAAGTCAGCTCCAAACCGATTCGAGATTGAAATCATCGACAATCCTTCCTTCGGCGGATACTGGACTGGAGTTTTTAGTGCTTACGGAAATAGCGAAACGACAATAGAGTTTTCTGAGCATGTTGTTGTTTCAGGGATTTTTCCTAAACTGATGTCTCATTTGTTCTTTGATGTGAGCGAATCAGTTGAAACCTATATCGATGATCTTAGGAAAGCGGTGGAGTGAAAGATATGGCGGGCGACAAGTCGAAAAAAACGTACGAAGCAAAAGTAAAGGTTCTCCAAAAAAACTTTGCAGATATGCGAAGTGGTCAAAAAATGGCAATTGGAACTCCTCAACTCATCGCCAGCATTGTAAAGACGGTTCCGAGCGGTACTGACTGGTCACTATTCGACTTGAGGCGCGAGCTGGCAAAGAGACTCAAGGCCGATACCGCCTGTCCGGTAACCACTTCCATGTACTTACGTATTGCCATTGAAAACGAAGTAGCTTCGGGAAGAACTCGATTCGGATTTCCGTTTTGGAGGGTCGTATCTCCCACTTCAGTTTTCTTTAAAAGACTCACTCCAAAGGCAAAAGCGACGGTCAAGCTCAGGCGCTCAAGAGAAGGATTGATACCATAAACTGGAATGCGCCCCTGATTTAGACAGCCCAGCCCCATAATCTCTGGATCGGACGATCGGCGGGTTTTAATTTCAAGACCTCATTTTCGAAGCTCTCAGGTGTTTTATAGCCCAAGCTCGAATGAAGTCGTTTTCGGTTATAAACCTCCTCGATAAATCGAGGCAAGTTCCGAATTACGTCTCTCATGGTTCTATAGTCTTTGAAGAAAACCTCCTCTCTCTTCATGGTTTTAAAAAAATGACTCAATGTATGCGTTATCCTCAGGCGTCGCGAGCCTCGACATCGAGATCTGGAACTCATGCTTTTTCAGGAACTCGATATAACTAATGCTCGTGTACTGGATGCCACGATCCGAGTGGTGGATCACTCCTTTCGGCGGCTTTTGCCGCCGCATTGCTACCTCCATCGCTTCGAGACAGAACTTGTGACTGAGATCCCGCGAGACCGACCAGCCCAGGATTTTTCTCGTGTACACGTCAATGATTGCGCTTACGTAAACGTACTCCGCCATGAGCTTGATGTAGGTGATATCCGTTGCCCAGACTTGGTTCGGACCGTTCAGCTTTATCCCTCGAACCAGATTCGGGTAACAGAGCTTGATTCCCGCAGCTCCGCCGCGGGGTCGCATGAGTTTTTTCACGCAGGAGAACAGCGCATAGGCCTTCATGACCCTTCTGATTCGCTTAGCATTCACGCGTTTTCCCTCGATTTGAAGTTGCTTTTGAATTCTTCGATAACCATAGCCCGGAAGCTCTAAATGAATCCTCTCGATCGCTTCGCGTAGCTCCATGTCATGTTTCATCTGCCGATCTTCCATGATCGGTTGATGGTAAAACGTCGCTCTTGAGATCCCCATTATTTTGCAAGCTCTTGCAACTGAGCCAAATTCTCCGAGGTGAAGATGGATGAATTCAACTTTTTGAGCTCGAGTGAGTGTTTGAGGGCTTTTTTTAACATCAGGTTTTCAAGATAGAGCTCCGCTATCTCATGCTTGAGTTCTTTGAGTTGCGCAGTATGGCGGTATTGCTCGACTTGATCGTCGTATTGAGTCTTGCGTGCTTTACGCTTCGTTTTGAAGGTTTGATTCTTATACTTCAAGATCCACTGATGAACGGCTCCGTGAGAGATGCCAAACGTCTTTGCAGCCTCCCGATAGGTCATTCCTTCTTCGACCACCTTACGGGCAACCATGTGCATATATTCTTGGCTATGTGTGGGTTGTCTACCAGGTGGACGCTTTTCTTTCACTAAAGGAGGGTTAAATACTTCCATTGCTCAATCCGTTTCTGCGGGTCCACTATCATGGGCCACCGCTGTTGAGCCAATCGTCTTGTCCATTAATTATTCAAGCCACTGTCTGATCGGAGGGGCGCAGTCTAAAATCCTTCAATGTGAAGCGACGGCTATTGACTAATTCTGCGGCTAATCGATCTTGCTGGAACTATGAAAGTCTAAATGTCTCTCCTTACTGGTCACTCTTTCAGAACCCACCGTTCTAGGCCAAGTCGGCAGAACGCGTGTATTCCCGAGCAAGTGGGGGTTGGGCTGTTTTCTGAGGGCGTTTCATCGTGCTTAGTAGAAAGCCGAGATGGATTGCCAATCCGAACCCATGTCTCAGTAAGGACATCACGCGCGAAGCAGATCGAGTACTCGGATCATAAGCCGGAAGGACTTCGATGGTGAGTTGAGCTGGTTCACAGTGCCTGTAAGATAAATTCCTCTTTCCGGACAATGAAAAGCAAAAGCCCCCGAGAGACCGGAGTGGCCTAGGAGTTCTGGGAAGCGACGAAACGGAGAAAAGATCCAAGGGGGCTTGAATCGCATTAATCCGATTCCGTACTGCAACGGGAAAAAAATCTTCTTCCACTGATAAAGAGATTTCAGCCGATCCTGTGAAAAAAGTTGTCCGCTAAAAAAAGCGCGCAAGAACACCAGGCTTTCCCGAGAGGTTGAGACGATGCCGCCATCGGCCCGCGTAGACGCTAAAGCGCGTGGAATCCTCAATGCAGTATGTTTGAAGTTGATCGAAGTCGGCTTCGGATCGTTTGGGTCTGTGAAGAGATAAGTCGACTTTAAGTTGAGTGGTGAAAAAATTCTCTTCTCAAGAATTGATTCGAGCGGTGAAGATTCAATGGTCTCAAGAATTCGTCCGAGAATCTGGTAGTTGGTGTCTGAGTAGATTGCTTTGCCGCCAGGTGGCAATATCAAGTTCGCTTGCGCCAAGGTCATCTGGATCACTTCGGGATAAGTCCACGAGGCATCTTGGTTGGAAAGCAATCCACTAAGAGGGCTCGGACTTCCTTTTGTTGATGATTGAAAGTAGTCTGGTAACCCAGATCGATGTGACAAAAGATCCAGCACAGAAATAGAAGGATTTAACTCCTTCATATCTTCCGCTTTGAGCAGTTGTCCTATTCTGGCGTTGAAACTCAAAGCACCTTCGGCTTCGAGAATAAGACACAAACAGGTGACGTAGAGTTTAGTGGTACTAGCGATGAAATACTGAGTTTCGGGTGAGAGATTGCCCTTCGCTCCATGCCATTCGAATTCGTCGGAGCTAGAGTAAACGGATAGGGTGACGCCAGAACTTGTCCTAGAATTGGCAAAACCGTCGACGAGTTTTGTGAGGAGCTCTTGCCGAGTTCCTGTTGCACTCATTGGTTAGTCAAAATGCGTGGGCTAATACGGAGTAAAATCAAAACTGCTCCAAGAACTTCAACGTAACTCAGGGGAATGGCATAAGGAAGTATCGTAAAAGGCAGAACTCCCAAGTTTCCCGCAACAACCCACATCAGCACAAATCCCGCCATCCAGCCGAGAACTGTGGACCTAAGAAAAGGAGTATTGCGCGTTAAACAAAATAAAAAGACCGAATACAGTAGAGACCACAGGGCCCAAATTGCACCGTTTAGAGGCGAGTCCGGAAAATGACGCCCATGAGTTTCAAAGTGCTCTATCCAATAGGACTTAAGCAAAAGCTCATTGCGAAAAAACTCTGATACCGAAACCCAAACGGTGCACGCCAAAATCGCAAAAAAGGACTCTTTAACCATCATCAATCAAAAATATTAACTGGGGTCTCTTTGAAGAACAAGGTCCATTGCGACCGCTAGACCCTTGCCAAGTGGACAGAGTACGACCGGCAATGCGGGCGGTTGGTGGCCACATTGAATTAGAATGGCTAGTTCTGGTCTTTTCTATTTTATTTGGGCTTTTTCGGCCAGAGGAAGGACCAAATCGACGTGCGCAAAAGCTGGCGCGCGTCCCGATTCATGAATTGTCCGTAGTGATAGGCGTCCATCGCGCCGCGGGCGAGGTTGAGGTTTTTGGGCATCCACCAATCCAGCGCATAGTCCTCCGTGTTGGCAGCGTAGTGAGAGAGCTCATGAAATACGGTCTCCGCCATGGAGGGCGTGTTTGTTGGAAATCTAAAAAAGCCCGTACACAGATAGATCATCGGATAACTTTGGCCGCTGGGACCGTAGAGCACGTAGGCAATGACTTCGCCGCCTTGGCAGTGGCGATCGGTGCGATCATTTGTACACTGAAAGTTTACACCGCGCTGAGAGGCGGCACTCATTTTTGAAAGCACACCGTAAACGGATCGTACGTACTGACTGTACTGCGAGTTTGTCGGGGATCCTTCGGTGTAGCTCCGATTTTCGGGATCGATAAAGGTCTCCTTTATCGAGGCGAGCTCAAACTCAGGCATTTGACTTAAAAGCGTACGAAGTCGATCACTCACCATGGAATCAAGTGTGTTGATGATCTGAGTCTGATTTGAGTCACAATTGCGGACGGATCCTGCGGACGACTGCGTTGAAAAGCCCCATAAGATCAAAGCAGAAAAAATCAAAAACCAGGATGACATGAATCTCTTCAATCGCTACTGAGCTAGAAACTCAGTAAATAGAACGTTCAACACGAGTGGCTCGTCGAGAACTTTGTTCACGAGATCTTGAATCTCAGTACGGAGCAAATAGCGTCCCTGGACTGAGGTCAGATCATCAAACTCTTTTGTTCCCAAGAGCTGAAGCAGGGCGTCAGTGAATCGCGCTGAGCGTTCCTGGAATCTTTTTTCACCTTCAGGACTTCCGAACTCCATCGAAAAGGAGAGTACGACATAATGAAGTTTGAATGTGCCATCGGACTTCGGTACGGGCTTGAGATTCGCGCGCAGGCTCTCGACTTTGACCCAAACTGAGTCGACTGCGGTTGATTTTGGAGGCGCATTCATCAGCCTCTCACGCTCCTGAGACTCTGTGATCGGAGGACGCTTATGTAAAATTTTAGTATAAACCAGAGCACCAAGTGCAGTTAGGACTCCGAGCGTGTTGAGTGCTGCAATGAGCATGGGGAGCTTTGATGGGCTTGCAGGGGCAGGCGACTCGGAGTCGGCTTCTTCGGCGGGTGCTTCAGCCATGGGTTCTACTATTGTGACGGATATTTTCGAGTTTCGCTAGAGCCGAGTCTCAGTATTGGAGCACCATCTCTACATCCACGCTCCTGTAGCGTGTGCCGTCTTTGAGATGAGGGAGCGCTTGTCCGTGATACTCAAGGAGCCGCTCGCCGGAGGGATTATAGATGAGCCGTGAAGTGCCCACGAAAATCCCAATCAAAAAACTCGATGGGCGCATATGCACTTCAACAGCGGGTGATCCCGAAACAAGCGTGTCGGAGTGTTTTCGGAACTTAAACCCAAAAGTGTCCTGAAACTCCACTGCACCCATACGGACCAAAAGAGGCTCACCTGCAAGAAGGCGCTGCCAATGAGTCTGCATGGCTAACCCAAGAGAGGGGTTCATCACAAACTGAGGCGTCCAATCGGCCTCGCCTTTTTTCGTGCGGCCATCCTTCGTGTGAGCGAAGTAAATTCGCCCATTACGCACTTCGGCCGTGCCCTTCTCGTTCTCGCCTTTTCGATCAATGGAGTAGGAAAGGAGCTTTCCGTTCTTGATTTCGCCCTCTTCGATCAGATTGAGAGATCCGTCTGCGTTAAAATAACGCGTAACGGCTCGAGCTTGATCCGAACTGAGCCGCTCTTCGGAGTACGAGTAGGTGAACAAGACTTTCTTGCGACCCGAATCCTTCTCAAAGCAAGTCCCTGAGTACCCAAGCGAGCTCGCGCGCGCGTTTGAGTGCAAAGCGAGCACAGCAAACGCAATCGAAGTCAGGAGTCGAAAGCGACTAGACGCTAAGCTTTTCGTAAGGAAGCCCCAAATCATCCGCTACGCTCTTATAGGTGCACTTGCCCAGGCAAATGTTCACGCCCCGGTAGAGCGCCTCGTCCTTGCGGACGGCCTCTTTCCAGCCCATGTTTGCAAGCATCACAGCATACTTAAGGGTGACGTTGGTGAGTGCGTAGGTCGAAGTATGAGGGACCGCACCGGGCATGTTAGGGACTGCGTAATGGATTACGCCGTCTACCGTATAAGTGGGATGCTCGTGCGAAGTCGGACGGCAAGTCTCAACTGATCCCCCTTGGTCTACCGCGACGTCGATAATCACCCCCCCTGGAGCCATTTTCGAGACGATATCGCGCGAGACGAGTTTTGGTGCTTTAGCTCCCGGGACGAGGACTGCGCCAATAACGAGATCCGCTTTTGTGACGGACTTCTCGATTTGCTCCGAGTTCGAGTAGAGCGTTTGCACTTCGTTGCCAAAGATATCGGAGAGATAATCGAGCCGATGCACGTTGGTGTCGAGGATCGTCACGTTTGCACCTAGGCCGACAGCCATTTTTGCGGAGTTGATGCCGACAACACCGCCACCAAGGACGACGACATTCGCGCGCACAACACCCGTCACGCCCCCGAGGAGCATGCCTTTGCCGCCGTGATCACGCTGAAGGTAGGTTGCTCCGACTTGAGTCGCCATGCGACCCGCAACTGCGGACATCGGAGCGAGAAGAGGGAGTGAGCCGTCTTGCGGCTGAATTGTTTCGTACGCGATACCCACGATCTTGCGTTCCATCATCGCTTTGGTCAGGCGCTCGTCAGCCGCGAGGTGAAGATAAGTGTACAGAATCTGTCCTTCGCGCAGGAGAGGATATTCCTCAGGGAGAGGCTCCTTGACCTTTACGATCATGTCGGCTTTTGCGTAGACGTCTTTGGCGTTTTCAACTACCGAAGCGCCCGCGCGGATGTAGTCCTCATCCGTAATGCCGACTCCCATCCCTGCGTTGTGCTCGACGACGACTTTGTGGCCGTTCTGAGTGAGCGCCTTCACGCCCGCGATGACCATGCCTACACGGTTTTCTTTGTTTTTAATCTCTTTCGGAACGCCGATGATCATTTTTCTTTCTCTCCTTCAGTCTCGCGCGCGGATTTTTTGGCCGTCGTAAGCAAGAGCGACTCCTTTGGGGAGTTTTTTGTTCCATTTCGAGTGCTCAAAGTCATGTCCCAGATGCGTGAGGAAGGTTTTCTTCGGACGCAGCTCGGACACAACTTCGAGGGCCCCCTCTAGATTCAGGTGTGTACCATGCGGCCGGAGCCTTACGCAGTCAAGGACCAGAACATCAAGCTCGCGCAATCGATCACGCGCCGCGGCAGGAACGAAGTGGCAATCGGTCACATAGGCGAGTGATTTTATCCTGTAACCAACGGTCTCCTGTTTACCATGGGGGAGAGAGATTGGGATCATGGAGACGCCGCAGACATCGATCTCAGGGCTCTGAGTGGAGAACTCTTGAGGGTCGAGTTTCGCAATTGCACCGCCTTCGTAGGGCGTCTCGCGGTGGAAGATGTATGAAAAGTTTTTTTTCAAAGCGGATATGGTCCACTGGTTTCCATAGATGGGGATTGCCCGCTTTTGGAGGAAGTTAAACGCTCTCAAATCGTCGATCCCATACACATGATCGGCATGGGGATGCGTGTAGACTACTGCGTCGAGATGGCCGATTTTTGCTCGCAGCGCTTGCTGACGAAAGTCTACTGACGAGTCAATGAGGATGCTCTTTCCTTCGCTTTGGAGCCAGGCCGATGCTCTGAGGCGTTTGTTTTTGGGGTCGCGAGACCGACAAACTGCGCAATCGCAGCCAATGAGTGGGACTCCTGAGGAAGTTCCTGATCCCAGAATTGTCAGCAGCATAGGGGAGATGTTTTCCCATAGAACTACAGAGCGCTAAAGGCTAAATTCTTGAGCCATGCGCAATAGATTCGGGTGGTTGCTGTTTATTTTGGCTTTGCCCGCAAGTGCGACCCCGCTTCAGAAGTTGGGAGTGGAGTTGCGCTTTCACCGAGAAGTGCTTCCAAACGGACTGACGGTCATCCTTGCGCCCGCCCCGCAGGTGCCTGTGATCTCCTATCAGACGTGGTACCGAGTCGGATCAGTCGATGAAAAAATCGGAAAAACTGGGCTTGCGCATCTCTTTGAGCACCTGATGTTTAAAGGGACCGAAAAGTTTGGACCCAAAGAGTTTTTCAATCGACTCGAGTCTCAAGGCGCTGAAGTCAATGCGTACACGACCCAAGACTATACCGTGTACTATCAGAACTTTACTCCAAACCTCTTGGATCGAGTGATCGAGATGGAAGCCGATCGTATGGTCGGACTCAAGCTAGATCAAGATCTCTTGACCACTGAGCGACAGGTGGTTTTAGAGGAGCGTCGCTTGCGAGTGGATAACTCTCCTGCCGGAAAACTCCATGAAGCGATGTGGGGGCTATCGTTTCGAGAGCATCCTTACCGCGCTCCGGTCATCGGCTATCCCCAAGATCTCCTCAAACTCACACTTGAGGATTTGAAAAGTTTTTATCGGGACTTTTATCACCCTGCAAACGCAACGATCGTTGTGGCAGGTGCGTTTGATCAGACCCAGACTCTTGAGAAAATTCGCGCTCGCTATGGCCAGATCCCTCAACGTGTGAGGCCAGAGCGCAAAGTCTCAAGCGAACCTGCGCAGGACGCAGAGCGCAGGATCTCTGTGTTCGACCAAGTATCAACCGAGCAGTTTGCATGGTCGTATGTAATCCCTCGCGCAGGCGAGCCGGATGCTTATGCACTTGATGTTCTCTCGACCATTCTTTTTCAGGGGACAAGTTCACGTGCTCACCGTCGGATGGTTGAGGATAAAAGTTTGCTCATCGGGATTTCAGGAACGGCGTATACTCCGGCGTTCCCTGGGCTCTTTATGATCTCAGGAACTTTGAGAAAAGGCGTCGAGCTTACAAAAGTAGAAAAAGAGCTTGCGATGCTTTTAGAGGAAGTCCAGAAGACCCCCCCTTCGGCCGAGGAAGTGGAGCGAGCAGTGAGACAGTTAACGGTTTCAGCTGTGGATCACTTACGGACGCCGCAAGGAGTTGCGCAACTTTTAGGGGCGGTACAAACAGTTTTGGGCGATGTCTCTCGCTCAACCGAGGATCTCGAAAAATATCGCGGAATCACCCCCTCCGATCTGCAGCGTGTCGCTAAGAAGTACCTGCTCTCGCACCAGCGATCTGTGGTCTTGCTGCTTCCTGGGCAGGGGGGCAGTCTTGACGAGGGAGGGGCTCAACCTTGAAGTGGCTCGTCGTTTGTTGGGGTCTGCTTTTGTGCATTTGCTCTGCTCAAGCTACCGAAGAGGCGTGGTTTGAGAAGTTTCGCTTGCCTGAGCCTGAGTTAGAGAAGCTCCCAAACGGTCTTGAGATCGCGTGGTTTTTGGACGCTCGCCTTCCGCTTCTGGATTTGGTTTTGCTGACCAGGTCCGGCTACCGCGATGATCCCGAGCGTAAGTCTGGAGTTGCGCAACTCATGGCAACGACCTTGGATCAAGGAGCAGGTAAGGCGAGTGCAGGAGAGTTTTCACAGGCCATTGAGAGTTTAGGGGCAGCTCGGTTTGTGTCTTCAGACGAGGAGACGATTGTTGCGGGGATTCATGGTCTCTCGTTTGATGCAGATCGGTTGCTTGAGCTTTTCTCAGATCTTGTGTTGCGTCCTCGATTTGAAGGGGAAGCATTTGAGCGAGAAAAAACCCGTCTCATCGAAGCGCGACAGACTTTGCCTGATCAAGGAGGTGCTCTGGCTGCGGTGGCGCTCCACCGAGCACTCGGGAGTGAGACGCCCTATGCGCGAGGACCGGTACTTTCGGTTCAGGAGCTCAAGCGTGTTCAGCGATCCGATGTGATCGCCTACCATCGGACTCACTTTGTGCCGTCAAACGCTATCCTAATGGTTGTTGGAGCCGTGGATCGAGCAAAGATGCGTGAGAAGATCAACGCAGCATTTGGCGCTTGGAAGGGCACTGCCCCAGCGCGAAGATCCTTACGCCCGAAACTCTCCCGATTTGAGATGGGTGCGAATGATCTGATTTTGGTGGATCGTCCAGGACTCACTCAAGCTCAAGTGCGCGTGGGTTTTCGGGTCTCTGGTGTGAAGTCTAAAGAGCACTATGCCCAGACCGTTGTGAACGCTCTTTTGGGCGAGTATTTTAACAGCCGTCTCAATGCGCGAATCCGCGATGAGTTGGGACTCAGCTACTCGGTTGGGAGTGAGGTTTCGCATGCGCGCGATCTCTCGGTGGTGGCGATCTCAGCGGCCACTCGCAATGACTCAGTAGGAGCGCTTTTGCGCGAGATCCGTGCGACTCTTCGGAGCTTAAGTCTCAGGCCAGTCGATGCGACTGAGCTTGCGACGGCGCGAGAGTACATGATTGGCGGCTTTCCTCTAGCAAACTCTACAGTCTCTGGAGTGGCAACTCGATGGCTTGCAGGACGTGTTTTGGAGCGAGGTGCTGATTTTTTGAATAGTTTCATCCCTCAGGTTCAAAAAGTTAGTCTCGAGCAAATTCATCGAGTCGCGCGGAGCGAGTTTAACCCGAAACGCGTCGTAGTTGTTGTTGTGGGGGATGCGGCTCGTCTCCGCGAGACTCTGCGACAGTCAGGTTTTAAAAAACTCAAAGTCATTTCAGCCAATGAGTACCTCTAAAAAGGAGTGATGCGATGTCTGTCTATGGATTTTCGGTAAAAAACATCAAAGGTGAAACGGTCTCGCTTGAACTATTTCGGGGCCAAGTTCTTTTGATTGTAAACGTCGCGAGTCGTTGTGGTTTCACGCCGCAGTACAAAGGTTTGCAAGAGCTACAAAATCGGTACAAAGGCAAAGGCTTTTCTGTTTTAGGGTTTCCCTGCAATCAGTTTGGCGCACAGGAGCCAGGAGATGAGAAAGAGATCGAGAAATTTTGCTCGCTCAATTATCAGATCGATTTCCCGATGTTTGCAAAAATTGATGTCAACGGATCCGCAGCTCATCCGCTCTATCAACACTTGAAGAGCTCAGAGCCAGGAGTCTTTGGGACTGAGGCGATTAAGTGGAATTTCACAAAATTCCTTGTAGATCGTGAAGGGAAAGTTCTCTGTCGTTTTGCGCCCACGACGACTCCAGAGGCCTTGGCCTCTGAGATTGAGCGTGTGCTCACTGCAAAGTAAGGTGGCTTAGGATAAAGTCGATGGCAGCACGCCAGATGCTTTTGGCCTGCCCGACTTTTCCATACGAGTGACGCCTTCGAAGTACGCTCCAAACTCGACTTGGAGAGAGGGAGTTTCAATGCTTCCGACCACTCGGCCTTTTCCAGTGATGATCACTCGAGACGTAGCCACAACATTGCCGCGGACGTAGCCATCGATCCAGATTTCTTCGGCATAAATATCCCCGTCGATGAATGCGGTTTCAGCAAGAAGCAAGGTGCTCCCCGAACCGCATCGTACTTCGCCACGAATCTTTCCGTGGAATCGTGTCGTGTTTTGAAAAACGACTTTGCCTTCGATCTCGGTCGACTCTGCAACCATGTTGCTTCGCGACTCGATAAACTCGTTACTCATCTGAATCTCCGACTTGCAAAGTTTTTCGCAAAAGGAGCTCCTGATTTCGGCTAAAGACAAAGATGTCGATCGTCCGGATTTGATCGCGTGACGTCACGGGGCCAAAGTCCGCACGGCCTGCGCGGTAGCGACTCACCGAGAACGACTCCCCACGCTCAGGTTGGATGAGAGCGCCCCCTCTTGAGTTGAGGGCTGAGGCAGGATGGGTCGCCGTGGTTGAAGGTCCGCGTGCCAGGACGACGATCCGTCCAGTTTGATTTGAGCCATCATCCTGAATGTATTGGAGCGCAAACTTCACCTGCAGAATCGATCCCTGCCAACGCACGCGAGTTTGGACAAGCTCGATAGAGAGTGCATCGTTTTCGCCTAGCATGCGCACGGACTCAGGTAGAATTTGGGTCGCCTGGAGTGCAGTTGAGGGCAGGGGGATACTTGAGGACGAAGAGCTTGTGGGAGGAGAGGCTTCCGTGGCAAGAGGCGAGGGGTTTGGGGTCGCTTTTGCGATCACAACTGGAGTTGCCTGAGGTGTCGGACTCGCTTGCGCTGGACCGTAGGGGATTGGCGTTGCCTCAGGGAGCGTGATGACCGGAGTTGTGACGAGCGGCGCTTCGGGCGAGGCTTGCAGGGTCTGAAGTTGCAGCTGTAAGTCTCCGAGTCGTCTTTCAAGATCAATGACACGTGCGCCGTCGGATCTGCGGGCGATGAGATAGTATTTGACGGCCAGCCCTACCGACAAAACAGTGACAACTCCCGCTAAGCCGAGCAGAGCGCTGAGGCGGTAGATCCACGAGAGCGGGATCTTAAACGAGCGAGCAGCGAGATTGTCCTTGAAGATCAGGACGCTCAAGGTGTCGCGTTTTTGACTCGGTTCTGCCGAGCGGTGTTGGGGCTGGATCATGGCTCCTAAAGCGAATGTCGCAAACTGAAGTGTACACGGCAAAAGCTTTAATTTCGAAAGGGAATTCACCGAAGAGCATTTCGTGAAGGTCTTGATTTTTACTGCTGACAGCAACGCACTGCAGGACGTTCAGTCCGCGCTCAAGAGAGCGGGAGCGGCCGTGTTGTTCACGCACGACCCAGCGGAAGTGCCGCAGCTTTTAAAGATCCACGCTCAATCGATTGATCTCTTGATCGCTCACCGCGAAGGCCTCAGTGGTTCGGTGACACCGGGTCTTCAAGTCATCTCGAAACTCAAAAAAGATCCCCAGTTTAAGGATTTTCCAATTTTGCTTACGACTCGCTCCTGGTCAGATGAGCAGTGCGCACAACATCAAAACGCTTCAGAGGGCGTGAACGCATATCAGCGTATCCCTGCGCCGTCTGAGACTGTTTTGAAGCTCATTGAAGCGGTGACAGGAAGCTCAGTGAGCGGGACACAGACGGGCATTCAGACGGGTGCATCGAGCGATGATTTGCAGGGCGATATACAACTTGAAGACCATACAGGCATCTTTACTGCTCCTGAGCATGCTCCTTCCTCAGAGATCCAACTTGAGGCCCCTGCAGAGCCCCAGACTCAAGCTTCTCCCTCTCCGGTGTCTCGAGCAACCGAGGGAGGGATCGAAATCGAGTTTGATCCCGAGCCAGCGCTGAGCTTGCAAGGAGCGCCGATTAAAGAACCAGAAGTCTCGCAGCTCTCGATTCAAATCGATGCAACGCGTGTTGCGCCCTCTGCAGAAGCGACGCGTGTTGCGCAAGGCGAGGCTGCAACTCGACTGGCTGAGCAGATCAAGAGTGCTCGCCAAGCGCAGCGCACTCCTGAGCCTCAGTACTCCGAATCCGAGCTCAAAGCAGTCAACGTCGAGCAAGAGCTCGCGCAGATGCCTTACTTGTTTGGCTCAAAGCTCGGTTCGGGCGTTCCGCCTGCTCCTACGGCAGCCCCTGGTTCGCACTGGGAGAGTCGAGCAACTCCTCCGCCTGAGAGTATGGATGCAGTGGCTCTTAAAAAGTACCTCATGCTCCGTGAGCAGGATGTGGCAGCTCTTTCTGCACAACTCAAAACGGCCAAAGAGCAGTGGAGCGTGCTTCAAAACCAAGTTAAAGATGAGCGAGACCTAGCCCAGCAGCTTCAGCGAACTGTCGAGGAGCTCCAGTCTCGCGCCTCTCAGCTCGAGCGTGAGCGGGTGAGCTGGATGCAAGGGGAGCAAAAGCGGACCCAGGAGTTAGAGTTTCAGCTCAAAATGAAATCTGATAAAGCCCGTGTTTTAGAGCAAAAAGTGCTCGAAACCGCCGAAGAAGTTGAGCGGATCAAGGATCGAGTACGCATGGATATTCGGAAGATCCGCGTGCGTGAGAAAGAGCTTGAGAACCGACTGGAGATCCTCAAAAAGGACTCAGAAGCACTCATTGCCGCGCGAGAAAACAAAATCGTCGATCTCAAGCGTAAGCTCGATTTGAACGAGTTCAACATGGATCTTCTTCAGGATAAATACTCCAGAGAGAAGGAGCAAGCCGCCCGCCTCAAAGAGCGTCTCGACCGTGCGCAGCGTGCGATGCGCGTAGCGGATGGGTTCTTGATCGAAGAAGATGACGATCACAAAGAGCGTACCGGGTAGAAGAGGGACGTGAGTGGATACGACGCGAGTGTCGTTTTCAGTTTTGCTGCTCGGGTGTGAATTAAAAGAGACCGAGATGTACTCTGAGCTCATTCGAGAGGTCGCCGATTGCAAGATCGATGTGTTGTCGCAGATCTCGCCTTCGTTGGACTCTTTAGTGCGCTCTCGCTATCAGCTCGTGCTAGCAGATTTATCCGGATTGGGAAGCGAAGGGCTAACTCTGCTTGAGCGTATCAAGCGGGTGAGTTCAGAGACTTCAGTCGTTTTGCTCTCGTCGCAGTCGAGCGTGCCTGAGGCGGTGGATGCAATCCGAATGGGCGCAGAAGACTACCTCCCTAAGCCCTTCAATCCAGAAATGTTTAAGCTCGCCATCAAGCGAGGTCTCGATAAGAGCTTTGTTTTCTCTGATAATAACGGCGTTTCTGGATACTTACACTTACTCAATAGTTGCCAGATGATTTCCTCAGCTTTAGAGAAGTCGAAAATTTTTGAAACTCTGAAAAGCTATCTCTCTCAAGAGCTTCTCGCCAATCATTGCGGGATCTATGGCGCTGATGGCGTGCGAGTGGGGGAGGCCTCTCATGATCGCGCCATGGATGAAATCCTTGAGATCGCAGTTTCGGCCACGCAGCCTTTTACGGGTATGGTCGAAGCAGGGCAAATGTATCGTTTTGTAGAGCGCGGTCCGATGACGCCTGCACTTTTTGTTTTCCGTTTTCGGTGTGTTGATGCTTCGGATCTTTTTTGCGTCTGCTTGTCGCCCACGCCTCCCGCGGTCATGGAGGTTTTTGAAAACCGACTGCGTCTCCTGCTCCGGCAGGTTGAAGTCACGGGCAACAATATCAAACAGTATATCGGAGTGAGGAACCTCGCATTTCTCGACGATGCTACTGGACTCTACAACACCCGCTACATGAGCATGATTTTAGATCGTGAGATCGCGCGCTCTAAAGAGAGTCAGCGCTCTTTTGCTGTGCTTTTTATTGATGCAGACAAGTTTAAATCCATCAATGATCAGCACGGTCACTTAGTGGGGACCAGGCTCTTGAATGAGCTGGGAAAACACCTCAAGCGCATGGTGCGCGGTAAAGATACTGTGTTTCGCTACGGGGGAGACGAGTTTGTTGCGATTTTAAGTCAGAGTGATTTGGCGACAGCGCAGATGGTGGCAGAGCGGATTCGCCATTCTGTCGAAGAGAAGCAATTTGAAGTTCGAGAGGACTTACGCATTCAGTTCACGGTTTCAATCGGAGTTGCTTTGTATCCTGATCACGCGCAAACCAAAAAAGAAGTGATCGAGATGGCGGATCACGCCATGTTCACGGCGAAGCGTGCCTCAAGAAATCAGGTCTTTGTGATTTCCCCCTCAGAGATGCATGCGGCACGGCCTCAGCCCACGCGCTGAGGTGCGCGGGGTCTTGATCACAGGGGTTGACCCCGCTGTTTAGTGCGTTCTAGTCTGAGATCCCATGAAAGTTGTAGCAGTGATCCCTGCACGTTATAGCGCACAGCGTCTCCCTGGGAAACCTCTTGCCGATCTCTTGGGTAAGCCCATGATCCAGTGGGTGTATGAGGGAGCAAAAAGGGCTCAATCACCCTCTCAGTTCGTTATTGCAACCGATGATACGCGCATTCAAGCCGTCGCTCAGAGCTTTGGGGCACGCGTCGTGATGACCTCATCCGATATCCAGAGCGGAACTGACCGCGTCGCTGCAGTCGCTGATCAGATCGCAGCCGATGTGTACGTGAACGTACAAGGCGATGAGCCGCTGATTGAAGGGGAGATCATCGATCAGGCAGTCGCTCTAGTGACTTCAGGGCGTTTTAGGATGGCGACCCTGATGACGCCTTTGCAGTCGCTTGAAGAGCTTCGTAGTCCGCACGTGGTTAAAGTCATCGCGGATCGTGAGTTGCGAGCCATTTACTTCTCGCGTCATCCCATCCCCTATAGTCGGATCCCCGAGCCGCCCGAGGGGCGTGCGTTTATCTCTCGGCGTCACTTGGGACTCTATGTATATACTCGGGAGCTCCTTCATGAGCTACGTAAGGTGCCCCCTTGCGATCTGGAGAGAGCTGAGAGCCTGGAGCAGTTGCGCGCGTTAGAGCAAGGAATTGCAATCGGCATCACTGAAGTGAAGTCCCAGTCCATTGGAGTGGATTTGCCTGAGGATCTAGAAACGGTCAGAAATCTCCTCAAGGCGAGAATGAGATGAGTAAACCCATAGCAAAGCAAAAAAAGTTCATCTTCGTCACCGGCGGTGTGCTTTCAAGCATCGGTAAGGGGATCAGTGCCGCCTCCATCGGGATGATCCTTGAGCAGCGCGGGATCAAAGTGACCATGGTAAAAATGGATCCGTACATCAATGTAGATCCAGGCACGATGTCGCCCTTTCAGCATGGTGAGGTTTTTGTTCTGGATGACGGAGCAGAGACAGACTTGGATCTTGGGCACTACTCGCGCTTTGTGCAAAATGCACAGTTTACTCGAAAAAACAGCTTCACTACAGGACGGATCTATGACTCGGTCATCCGTCGTGAGCGCTCAGGCGGTTATCTTGGCAAAACCGTCCAAGTCATTCCCCACATCACCGATGAGATCAAAAAGCACATCCATGACGCCTCGGCGGACGCTGATCTCACGATCGTTGAAGTGGGTGGCACTGTCGGCGATATTGAGAGTCTTCCGTTTCTTGAAGCGATTCGCCAGATGCGCCATGACCTCGGCTCACAGAACTCGTTGTTTGTGCATCTGACTTTGGTGCCTTACGTGACAGCCGCAGGTGAGCTAAAGACTAAGCCCACGCAGCATAGTGTGAAAGAGCTCCGTGAGATCGGTATCCAGCCGGACATCCTGCTTTGCCGCACGGACCGAAAGCTCCCGGACGACGTCAAAGGAAAGATCGGCCTTTTTTGTAACGTTCCATCCGATTGTGTGTTTTCGGCTGAAGATGTGGATACGATTTATGGATTGCCCCTGAAGTTTAGTGAAGAGGGGCTTGATGAAAAAATAGTGGAAAAACTGGGGATCTGGACTGGACGCCCTGATCTTTCCTCCTGGCAGACGGTGGTGGAGCGGATTCGTCATCCGAAAGGCGAAGTTAAAGTTGGCATCGTTGGCAAGTACACGGACTGGCGAGACTCTTACAAATCGCTCTCAGAAGCTCTCATTCACGGAGGAGTGGCCAACCATGTGCGCGTGAATTGTGTTTACATTGATGCGGAGGAGATTGAGCGCGGCAACTTAGACGCTCTTCATGGAGTGGATGGTATTTTGGTGCCCGGTGGATTTGGTGAGCGCGGGATTGAAGGGAAGATCCGCGCAATCGAGTACGCGCGCACGGAGCGAATTCCGTTTTTTGGTATCTGTCTCGGGATGCAGCTTGCAGTGATCGAGTACGCGCGAAACGTGGCGGGACTTCGGGGTGCAAACTCAGCTGAGTTTAAACCCGAAGGCCGTGAGAATGTGATTGATCTCATGGCCTCTCAGAAAGACGTGCACGACAAAGGTGGAACCATGCGTCTGGGCGCCTACCCTTGCACCATCATGTCCGAGTTCGGTGGCAAGCCCACGCGCGCCTACACCGCTTACAAAAAAGAGCAGATCTCAGAGCGACATCGCCACCGCTACGAGGTTTCAAACGCTCTTCGCTCTCAAATCGAAGCCAAAGGGCTTATCGTGTCTGGTCGCTATTTGGATCCAAAAACAAATATCGAGCTTGTGGAGATGGTCGAGCTTGCTGAGCATCCTTGGTTTTTGGGTTGCCAGTTTCACCCCGAGTTTTTGAGCAAGCCCCTTACTCCTCATCCCCTGTTTGTTGCTTTTATCCGCGCGGCCCATGAGGTTTGTGCGAAAGGATCGAAATGAGCCCAATGACTCTGATCTCAGGTCCCTGCGTAATCGAGGACGAGGGTCTTTGTCTCGAGATTGCACAAGAGCTAAAGACGCAGCTCGCGCAGCTACCGATTGATCTGTACTTCAAGGCGTCCTTTGACAAAGCGAATCGCACCTCGATTGACGGATTTCGTGGGCCTGGGCTTAAGGCAGGCTTAAAAACGCTTGAACGTGTGCGCGAGAAGACGGGACTTAAACTTCTCACCGACTTTCACACCCCCGATCAAGCTCAAGTGATCGCCGAGTGTGTTGATTTTTTACAGATTCCTGCGTTTCTGTGTCGTCAAACCGATCTGATTGTAGCGGGAGCAGAAGCAGCGCTCAAGTATGGGCGTAAGCTCAACGTCAAAAAGGGTCAGTTTTTGGCTCCGTGGGATGCAGGCAATATCGTCGACAAGGTACGTGCGGTCGAAATGCAGTCAAAAAAGGCGTTTGAAAAAGATGCGTTTTTTTTGACCGAGCGTGGTGTGACTCATGGTTACAACACCCTCGTGGTTGACATGTCGGGATTTCAGGTGATGCAAGGCTTTGGTGTGCCTGTGATTTACGATGCAACTCACTCAATCCAATCGCCAGGATCGGGTGTGGGAGGGAAGTCGACCGGCGGTAAGCGTGAAGTGCTTGAGGTGCTCGCGCGTGCTGCTGTGGCGGCAGGTGCGGATGGCCTGTTTATGGAAGTGCACCCGCGCCCCCATCAGGCAAAAAGCGATGGACCTAATGCGTTTTACCTCGAGCATGTGGGTGCGTTTGTGCGCCAACTTCTTGAGATTCGTGAGCTCGTGCAGCGGATGCCCAAGCTCCTGCCAGAAACAAAGTAAGGATCTCGTGACGATGAAAGTTCCCGCCAAGCTCAAGACTCGACTTAAGAAAATCAAAATGCTGGTGCTCGATGTGGACGGTATTCTGACTGATGGAAGTGTGCAGTGGATCAAGGCGCAAGGATGGACGCGCGTCTATTCTGTGATCGATGGTTATGGGATCAAGCTCATCCAGGAGTGTGGGATCCCTGTAGCAGTGATGAGTGGAGGGCTCTCCGAAGAGCTGCAAGAGCGGATGAAAGTGCTCAAAATCGAGCATGCCTATTTGGGTAATGAGAACAAACTCCAATCACTTGAGAAGCTCACCGCCGCCACTGGGATAGCTCCTCAGTCGATGGCCTACGTTGCGGACGAGCTTTTTGATATACCTGTACTTGAGCGAGTGGGGTTTGCCGCCACCGTCCCCCACGCTCAGCCTCCAGTGAAGCGGATCTGTCACTACGTCACTAAGCTTCCGGGCGGGAAAGGCGCAGTCCGCGAAGTCATTGAGCTGATCCGTCATGCGCAGCGTTTGGGCCCCCATCTCGAAGGGATGAAAAAATGAGTTCGCCGGTCGATCTGACTGAATTTGATCTTTTTAACCCAAGCGAGGAGTATGCAGTTCTTCGTAAAACTGCGCGCGACTTTGCGATGAACGAAGTGGAGCCGCAGGCTGCTGAGTTTGATCGCGCTGAGCGATTTAATTTGCCGCTTTTTCGGAAACTCGGTGAGCTTGGATTTTTAGGGATTACAGCTCCGATTGAGCATGGCGGCTCCGGAATGGACGCTCTCTCCACGGTCATCGTGCATGAAGAGCTTTCGGCTGTGGATCCGGGGTTTGCGCTTGCGTATCTCGCGCACACGCTTTTGTGTGTGAACAACTTGGCCGTCAACGGCTCCGAACCTCTGCGCTCAAAGTACTTACCCAAGCTCTGCTCAGGTGAGTGGATCGGGGCGATGGGTATGAGCGAGCCTCATGTCGGTACCGACGTGCTCGGCATGAAAACGACGGCGATCCTCCAGGGCGATCACTATGTTCTTAACGGACGCAAGATGTGGATCACAAACGGAACGATCGATGAGCAAGGGACGCCTTGCGACGTGGTGCTCGTCTATGCGCGCACGGGTGGGACTGAAGCAAAACCAAAGCTCTCGACGTTTGTTGTGGATCGCGCCTGTCCTGGGTTTTCGGTCGGTCAAAAGATTCGAGACAAAGCTGGAATGCGCGCTTCGAACACGGCTGAGCTCGTCTTTGACTCTTGCAAAGTGCCGCGCACGCAGCTTCTGGGAGAAGAAGGCGATAGCCTGGTCCACATGATGAGGAACCTTGAGATCGAGCGCGTGGGCCTGGCTGCGATGGCTCTTGGGATCGCGCGGCGCTCGCTTGACATCATGGTTCGCTATGCCGATGAGCGCGTCGCGTTTGGGAAAAAGCTCTACGAGTTTGGTCAGATCCAGCGCCACATCGGTGAGAGTTATGCCGAGTATCAGGCTTCGCGAGCGTATGTGTACGATGTTGCTCGTCGTCTCAAGCTTGATCGTGAGGGTAATCGTGTGGACTCTGATGCGGTCAAGCTTGTCGCAACGACGATGTCAAAAAATGTCGCTGATCGCGCGATCCAGGTCCTAGGGGGCTACGGCTACGTGGGCGAGTACAGGGTTGAGCGCCTGTGGCGAGACGCAAAGCTGCTTGAGATTGGGGGCGGAACACTTGAGGCCCATCAGAAAAATATCGCGCGTGATTTAGTACGGATGCTCTAAACGACCTGAAGCGGCCAGTTTAAGTTTGTTAGCGCTTTACTTCGTTCGGATAGGAAAAAAGCACCCGAAGAAAGTCATCAGTGTCTTCCCAGTCATTGCAGTCGTATCCGATCCCAGGAATGTACTTGCAGTTTGGAGTGGATCCGCCCGTTTCAAGACCGATGCGGTCAGGATCGCTTGAGGCCTGGTTTGTAGCGTAGGAGTCAAAATCTTCTTTTGTATTCCAGTCGGCTACAAAAAGGCGGATCCTCGCCTTGGTCTCCCAAGCAGCATCGAGACATTCAAACTCGTAGGTGTACTGAGAAGTTGCGTATCCATCGCGAGCAGCTGCGCGATCATATGCCGGAAGGAGCAAGTTGAGATCGTTGTTTCCGCGATCGCGATTTGGATGGAAGAGGTTGGGTAGATAGAGGGGGTCGTTCGTTTGGACACGAGCAGGTGAGGACGCAAACAAAGCGTACTTGTAGTCAAACATATTTGCGATGTGTGCAGAGTGCCGTGTACCGTTGTTAGTTTTTTGAAAACCGTTTACGTCCATGCGCTCATTAAGTCCCGTTGAAAGAACAGGGCTCACAAGCCCTACGGGCCAATCTGAAGTGTCTTTTGAGCTCCAGTTACCGCCATCGACCGCTGGTCCTCGCAAACAACCGCTGAGCTCGGAGCGCTTTTGCGCAAACTTGATCTCAGATCGTGTGGTCGTAGTGATATTCGGGCTGGTGGTGGTATCTAGCGCGACCTTAACCACATTGATTTGACCTATGGCGCAGTTAGGGCCCTCGGGTCTGAAGTCATATTTACTCATGGTGACGGCGCTGGTAGTGAAATCGACATTAAAAATATCGACTGAGTTTTGTCTTACAGTACAGATCGTGCTTGGCGCCGTGAAATCGACTGAGTAGCTCCCAGCACCTGTTCCAAGCGGAGTGCCAGTGACAGAGCAGCCGCTGGGTACTCCGTTAGTCGTATTGATGGTTACAGTCGCGCTGACGTAGCCGGGCTCAAAGTTATAGAAAAACGGAGGCATCCTTCGAAAGTAAGTGCACATCCCAGCAGGGACGTTAGCTTGAAGTTGGAGGCCGTGCACGTACATGTCCCCCTCCTGCATGTGGAGAAGACAAAAGATGTCCGTTGCAGTTCCTGGAGTTGTCGTCGGGCTGATCTCGCACGGAGTTCCAAAGTTGTTGGTGAATCGATTGAAAGGAGGTTTCTTGTTCGCCGGTGTTACCGTATGGAGATAGTGAGAGTAGAGGCCCTGATCAAAAACCCTCACCCACATTTTGTCGTTTTGAACTTGGCCGACGGGAGGGTTGTTGGGCGTGCCTCCACTGGTCGCAGTTGTGACGTCCTCTTGGACCTTGCCGCACCCTTGAATCATTAAAGTGAGCAGCAGAGTGGAGAGTGTGATTCGTCGCATTATGTCGGCTTCCTTATTTGAAAGTGATTGACCGCGAGAGCGTTGACCGCGTTCATCGCGCTCGATTATAGAAGTGTTAATCGTGAAAATTCTAGAGAGGAAGTCACTTTTTTGTCGGCCGCAATGAAGGGAGAGCGTGTTTATCTCGACTATAATGCGTCAACACCTGTAGACCCAGCCGTTCTTGACGCAATGCTTCCTTATTTCTCCGAGCGTTTCGCAAATCCCTCCAGCCGAAACCACGGCTATGGCCTAGATGCCGCCGCAGGCGTTGACCGTGCTCGCGCGAAGATTGCCGAACTCTTAGGCGCCCATCCCACGGAGGTGATTTTCACGAGTGGCGCCACTGAGAGTAACAACCTCGCGATTCAAGGAGTGCTGGCAGGGGAGGACTCTGCCCGTCCCCATCTGGTGACGACGGCGATTGAGCACTCGTCGATTTACAAAGTGGCTGAGGCCTTTGAGCAAACAGGGGTACAAGTCACGCGCGTCAAGCTTCAAGACGGTGGACGACTTGATCTTACCGCGTTTGAGAAAACGCTCGAAAAGCCAGTAAGCCTTGTGACGCTTTGCTGGGCCAATAACGAGTTTGGTACTTTACAAGACATTCAGACGATTGCTGAGATCTGTGCGCGTCGCAAGACTCTCCTCCATGTCGATGCGGTGCAGGCGTTGACTTGGGAGCGGCTAGATCTCTCACGAACACCGATCGATTTTGTTTCGCTTTCAGGGCACAAGATCTATGGGCCGAAAGGTATTGGAGCTCTGGTGATCCGGCGCGATCCAAAAACCGGTAAGCGCCGAGTGATTGAGCCGATGCTACTCGGTGGCTCTCAGGAGTGGAGTCTTCGCCCCGGAACCCTCAATACTCCGGGCATCGTGGGTTTGGGTCGTGCGCTTGAGCTTGTAGTTGAGCGGATGCCAACGGACCACGCGCGGGTGCGCGAGCTGCGCGACTTGCTCTGGTCAAATCTCGCGCGAGCACTTCCTCAGGCGCAGATGCGCGGGAGTGCTGAGCATCGCATCCCAAATAATCTAAGCGTTGGTTTTGGGCTTATTCCGTCTGAGCAGATTTTATGCGAGCTGCCGCTCGTTGCGCTCTCCGCCGGATCTGCATGCACGACTGGTAAAGCTGAGCCCTCGCACGCGCTTTTGGGACTCGGGCTCTCGCCCGAGGAGGCGCGCGCAACCATCCGTTTTGGTCTTGGTCGTCATACGACACGCGACGAGATCGATCGTGTTTCTCAAATGATCATTTCAAGCGTGCAACACTTAAGGAGTATCCATGAGTCCTAAAATCACCTTTCTACCTGTCGATATCACTTGCGAAGCGCAGTCCGGAGAGAGCGTTCTCGATATCGCCATCCAAAATGACGTGCCCTTGCAGCACGCTTGCGGCGGGTTTTGCGCCTGCACGACTTGTCATCTCAAAGTGCGCGCTGGCGCCGAGAATCTCTCCCCCATCGAGGAGGATGAGCGCGAGCGCTTGGAGTCCACAGCAGAGAACGTGACGCGCGAATCACGCCTGGGCTGCCAAGCGAAAGTGCTCGGCGATGTCACAGTCGAAATGGTCAATTGTGATTAAACGAGCGCTCGCTTTCGCGCTTTTTCTCGCTGGGATCTCTGCGCAAAGCGCGGTGGAGCCGCGCAAGTTCTCGCTCCGACTCCCCGGCGAGCCCGAGACGCTCGATTGGAACCTCGCGCACACGATGGTCGAGACCTATCTACTGATGAATCTCATGGACGGTCTTGTTACGCTTGATCATCGCTTGGAGCCAAAACCTGATCTTGCACAGTCCTGGAGCGTGAGCTCGGATGGCAAGATCTATACTTTTAGGCTCAAGCCGGGCGTACTCTGGTCTGACGGCGTTCCACTCAAAGCGAAGGACTTTGTTTATAGTTGGAGGCGGCTTCTCTCGCCGCTTACAGCGGCTTCGTACGCGTACTTTCTTTTTGATGTCGAAGGAGCTGAGGACTTTAATCGAGGAAAAATCAAGGATTTCTCTCAAGTAGGAGTTCAGGCGCTGGATGATCAGACGCTCCAAGTTAGGCTCGCGCGTCCTGTTCCGCATTGGATTTATATCCCTTCGTTTTGGGTGACCTTCCCTCTCCGTCAGGACGTCGTCGAGAAGCACGGCCATGCTTGGTCAAAGCCCGGTCGCATGGTCACGCTGGGCGCGTTTACGCTCACAACTTATGACTCAAACTCGCGTGTCGTGATGAGATCCAATGCCCAGTATCACCGACCCAAAGGCAACATTGACGAAGTCACAGGGCTCATCGTGAGCGACGATGCGACTGCGCTCAATCTTTACGAGTCTGAAAAAATCGATTTCCTAACGGATCTCTCGACTCTCGATATGAAGCGCTTGGCAGGGCGCGCGGATCTTAAGAACTTTCCATACCTTAAGACCGCGTATTTGGGATTTAATGTCACGCAATCGCCCACTTCGAATGTAAAGTTTCGCCGCGCGGTCGCTCAGGCGATCGATCGCTCTCAGATCCCAAAGCTTCTGCAAGGAGCTCAAGTGGCGACCCCATCGCTTTTGCCACCGCCACTTTTGGGCCATCGTTTTTTTGGTCTTCCGTTTAACCCTAAAGCGGCACGCGCGGAGCTTGATGCTTCGGGGCTCTCACTTGGGGGAGAGTTTAAGATCGATCTTCTGATTCCAAACTTTGACAAGACGCTCCTGTGGTCTCAGTTCGTGCAAGCGGAGCTAAAAAAGAATCTCGGTATCCGTGTCAATGTTGCGCCCTTTGATCACAAGACTTTCCGCGCAAACCTGGATCTGAAGCGCTTTCCTCTGTTTGCTGCGAGCTGGGGCGCGGACTATCCGGACTCGGACAATTTCCTTTCTATTTTTCTCTCTAAAGGCGGAAATAATCGCACCGGCTGGGGGTCGGCAGACTACGATCGAAACGTGCTTGCCGCACGTGGAGAGAAAGACCCTAAAATACGCGAGAAACATGTGCTTGCCGCTTTGGAGCTGTTGATCACAAGGGAGGCAGCGATCGTGCCGCTGTACCATGAGTCTAATCAAGCGCTCGTAAAACCGCGGGTCAAGGGTCTTAGGCTTAGCCCGCTCAACACTTTGCTCTTGAGGGATGTCAGTGTCGATGTCCCATAAGCCCGAAGCCGGAATGAAATCGGCACTCTACTCTGATCCTCTCGTGCCAACTGAAGTCAGCGCGTTCGCGCAAGCCGTCTGTGCGACAGATCTTAGTGCGGTCCCGCTGACCTACCTGACCCGTATGCGCCGAGGAGAGTTTGAGATTCTTCAGCGCGTGGGGATTGAGCTCTCAAGTGTGCTGCATGCGGAGCAGGAGTATGAGCTTTTTGGACAGATGCAGGCCGGAAACGCACTCCGCTACGAGACTGAGCTTTCACAAGTGTTTGAAAAGTCCGGTTCGCAGGCATCGCTTCTTTTTTTGGTTTTTTTGACTCGCGTTGCACCGGAAGAGGGCGACCTCACCACACCGCTCGCTCTATCTAAGACAACGATGGTGATTCGGAGAGCGCGTACATGACTCCGCTTGAGATTGTGCCTCTTCAGATTGCGACACTCACGCGCCAGATGCTCGCCTCATATGCGCGCGCATCTCTTGATCCTAATCCCATTCATCTTGAAGACGCAGCCGCAAAAGCGGCTGGACTTCCGGGTGTAATCGCGCATGGGATGCTCATCGCAGGACTGATCCAAGAGCGCGCTGAGCGTTTTCGTGGAGAGATCGCCTCAGGGGCGCAGATGGAGCGCTTTCAGATCCGATTTAAGGCCATGAGCTTTCCGGGTGAGGAAATCTGGGTTGGAGGGCGCGCGAAAGAGGCCTCTCCTGGTGTGTGGGAGCTTGAGCTTCAAGCGAAAAATAATCGCGGTGAGCTTAAGGCGCAAAGTCAGATCAGGATTCGATAGCTTTTTTTGAGCGCGGATCTAGCCAATCGCGCAAACCATCTCCGAAGAGATTGAACGCGAGTAACGTCACAAAGAGCGCTGTGCCTGGAAACAGGATCAAGTGCGGATAGCTGCGAAGCGCGCGCATCCCCTCGCTCGCAAGCGTCCCCCAGCTCGCGTACGGAGGTTGAAGTCCTAATCCAATAAACGAGAGAAAACTCTCGGTCATGATGTTGGTGGGCACTTGAAAGGTGAGCGCGACAATGATCGGTCCAGTGCAGTTGGGGAGGATGTGTCGCGCGAGCACGCGGGAAGGGGTTAGGCCCAGTGCACGCGCTGATTCGACATAGGGCATTTGTTTGAGCTGAAGCACCATGCCGCGCACGAGACGCGCTTGCGAGACCCAGCTCACCAGTGCGATGGAGAGGAAAATGCCCAAGAATCCTCGATCAACAATAAGTGTGAGCAGGATGGAGAGCAGCAGCATTGGGAAGATGTTAAAAAAATCCATGATGCCTAAGAGTACCCGATCCACGCGTCCACCCCAGTAGCCTGAGCATGCGCCAATTAAAGTACCGACTAGAAGCGACGAAAGTGCGGTGAGAAACCCTACAGCAAGCGAGACGCGTGCGCCAAAGAGGACTCGACTAAAGAGATCGCGCCCAAGAGCGTCGGTTCCAAAAAAGTGGTGCAGTGTTGGGGTCTGTAGGCGCGATTCGATCGATTGAGTCTCATATGAGTGCGATGCAATCCAGGGAGCAAAAAGTGCAGCAATGATGATTGCAGCAAGCACTCCTAGACTGAAGACTGCTCCTGGATGAATCTTGAGGAGAGCTCTCATGACTCAAGCCTTACGCGCGGATCCACAACTGCTGAGAGAAGATCAAACGCGAGGTTTGCGCTCAAGAGCGTCACTCCGTAGGTGAGCGTCATTCCCATGGCAAGCGGATAGTCGCGGTTTAAGATCGCGGTGACAAAGTACTTACCAAGCCCCGGAAGCTGGAAAACAGTTTCAATCACAAAAGACCCAGTGATGAGGCTTGCCGCAAGCGGTCCTAAGAGTGCGAGCACAGGGATCAGTGAATTACGGAGAACGTGTTTAAAAAGCACTCGCCGCTCGTCAGCCCCTTTGGCTCGCGCCGTACGCGCGTAATCGGCATGGATCGCGTCAAGTACGGCGGCGCGCGTGAGTCGTGCAATGAGCGCAAACGGGCGCAGAGCGAGCGTTGCGATAGGGAGAATGAGCGATGCCGGGCTCTCCCAAAGTGCTGGGGGGAGCCAGCCTAGACCCATTGCGAAAACAAGAATGAGCAAGCTTGCAACGAGGTAGCTTGGTAGACTGATGCCTGCGACCGCGACGATCATGCTTCCCCAGTCAAGCCAAGTTCCGCGCTTAATCGCTGCAAGACAGCCGAGTGGGATTCCGAAAGCGAGCGATAAAAAAAGCGCAAATCCACCGATCAGTAGTGACGCTGGGATCGCATCTCGAATCACTTGGGTCACAGGTTGATCGAGAAACTGGAACGATGTTCCCAAATCCCCGTGCAGCGCAGAGAGCACCCAGCGCCCGAACTGCTCAGTGATGGGTCGATCTAAGCCGTACTTTGCCTCTAAGTTACGCTGAATCGCTTCAGGCCATGCGCGATCAGTATCAAACGGTCCGCCCGGAGCGAGACGCAAGAGAATGAACGTAAAAACAAAAAGCCCAAGGAGTGTTGGGATTGCGCTCAAAATTCGAGCGGAAAAATATTTCATGCGCCCGAATCCTTGAGTTGTGGGGAGTGGATCCAGCCTGATTTCACAGGAAATCCACGCGGCGGCTCCTCATCTCGTCCGAGTTCCACGTGTAAGGCCGTCAGACCGCAAAAAAAGGCATCAAACGCTACGAGGTTCTCCGAGATTTTTTTTGCATCGCGCTCATAGATGAACACACCGAGCGGCTCGCTTAAGCGCTCGAGCAGCTCTCGGCGCGCGTTCGCACCCTGATCTAGATTGCGGTACTGAGCGAGAAAGCGCATCGGAACACCGTATTTCACCGCGAGTCGTGCGAGGGTCAGTTTTGGCAGAGCTTCGACCGTACGGATTGTGGGTAAGTGTCGTTGCAAGTAGCGCATCCGTGCAACGAGCGGCGCGCGATTACTCCCTAGGGCTTCGTCCACATCAAAGCGCGCACGCGGTTCGAGCGTCGGGAGCACTGCGTGACGGAGCCAGAGCTCCACGGGGCGTATCGTGTAAGACGTGAACTCTCGGATCCGTGGATCAGAGCGCTGGTGTGAGACTTTGCGCGCGAACTCACGCATCCACTTGACCTCGGGTTTTGAGCATCCGCCGCGTGCCGTGCAAAGACGAGAAGTGCAATCAAAGCAAGGTGGAAGCGTTAGCGGCACGTTAACCGCCAAGATTGAGGCGTGAGGGGAGACCTCCTCGAGGAGCCCGATCAGGGTCTCATCGCTTGAGGTCTTCTCCGTTGGGCCGATCGAGTCATGGAGGTCAAGGAGAAAAGTTTTTCGTTCGCGCGCGTAGTATTCCAACACGGCTAAGGCAGTGCGTGAGCCTTTTGCCCCTCCGAGCTCTAAGCCCAAAGTGCGACGTGAGTGGGGAGCGCTCTTGGACATCGAA
>JBILEK010000099.1:0-5417 GCA_044352155.1 Bdellovibrionia bacterium | reverse complement strand
AATAAAGTTAACAAATATGCGCTCACGTCTAGCGATCACTCTTTTAATGCTCGCGCTTTTTGCGCCTTCGGCTCAAGCCGGATCGTCGCGCTCGAAAGTGATCGACTTTGAAGATGAGCTGATTGAGGGCGTGAACAAACAACCTCTGGACTCCTTAAGCCAAATCTCTGAGGCAAATCGCCGGCGCAAAAAACTTCATCTCTATCGCAAGCGCGCAGGCTTTAGCTCAGAGAACACACAGACCATTCGCGAACTGAGGCTCACGCAATGAGCGCTCTACAAAAGCATTCAAGCGCCCCCCCCCTATCTCACGTGATCCCTGAGCGCGCTTTCCCTTATGCCCACGCCACACCTTACATCGTCTCAATCTCAACAAAGAGCAGACAAGTCGTGCGCACTGAAATCTGGAGTTCAAGCGCGCCTTTAGGCTTAGGTCATCCGTTTCGCTGGATTCTTGAGCGCACGCCACAAGGAGTGAGAGTGCGCCTTCTGAACGCGTCGTTCAACACCGTACTTCAGAACACGACTGTAGAGCTGAGTTTTGAGGATATCCGTAACGCCAAAAACGTAGACCTTGGCGGGATGGAAATCACTGTCCGAGCATTTCAAAAAATCGCTCCCGCCTATCGCCCCAAAGAAAACACCGAGCGTGCAGGCGCCGAACTTAAAGTGTTTACCTGCATGGGGTCCTGGATCAAAGCATCAACCCCCCTTCATCGTCCTTTTCTCGCCAACTCAAAGGGGCAAAAGTTTTTTACTGCACGCGCGATCCAAGGGGGCGTTGAAGTTCTCTCAGACTCTGCAGAGCTCTTGATTCATACGGGCGCAAGCTTAACAAAGCTTTCACGTGGAGAGTTGCGCAAGTTCTCAACACTTGAGCTTCGCGAGCTCACGCTCCAGCTCGGAGCGTACTCTTGGTATTTTGTCTCCACCTTGACTCCAGAGATTTCCTCCTCCTCCCCAAAGCGAATCTCATCAACTGATCTCCTCACCCAGCAAGAGAATCGCACTTTCCTACGCGCTCTTCAGGGCTCAGGCGCTCTGATCGCTACGATCCTTTTGATCTCCTGGATCATCCCTGCGCCTAAACTCAACTCCGAGACCGCGCTGATCTCTCCACAGGTTGCAAAAATTGTTTTCAATCAAGCGAGAAAGAGCGCTCAAGCCGCAGCCTCACACTCCTCATCGCCTTCCAGTATCGAGAAGCTGAGCCAAAACAAAACTATCGAAAAAACTGCAGTCGCTCAAGCCTTTCGAGCAAAAGCTCTTCAAAGTGCAGTTTCGAATCTGATGAAAGGTGGCTTAAACTCCCTGCTTGCAAAATCGGATTGGGTCTCAGGCGCAAAATCAGGCTCACTGCTCGATCGTGGACCCGCCGGAGCCTGGGGAGGAGAAAAAGGTCCTCTCACTGCTCAAGGTCGCTCAGTCCAAGTTGCAGCCTTAGGAGGTAGCGGAGCTCCAGGCGGCATCGGCTATGCAAACGGGGAGCGCGCAGCAGTCAAAGGACAGGGAGGAGCTTTTGTAGATTTAGACATCAGTGGAGGCTTAGTGCAGGAAGGCCTCAGCAAAGACGAAGTAGGTAAAGTAATCCACGCTCATCTGAGCGAGATCCGATACTGCTATGAGTCGGCAATGATCCGAAACCCTGACGTCGAAGGGAAGCTTCTCGTCGACTTCACGATCGGATCACAGGGTGTAGTGAAAGCAAGCTCAGTAAAACAATCGACCTTAGGTGATCCGAGCTTAGATGATTGCATCCTCAGACGCCTCAATCGGTGGGCTTTCCCAAAACCTAAAGGCGGGGTCGATGTCTCAGTGACCTATCCTTTTATCTTTAAGACTTTGGGGAGGTAGAGATCTATGGAGCGCCCCAATGGTTCGAAGCTTTGGATTCTTGCATCGATTTTAGGACTTCTCTCCATCGTTAGCGCTTTTGGCGCAGAGAGAAAGACTACTAAAAAATCCTCGTCCACAGCGACTGAAACTCCCTCCGCCGATACCGCATTTCAGGCCGAGCAAGTGGACGTCAATGCGATCAAAGAAAAGTATTGGGCTCGCGGCGAAGAAGCAGAGCTTGGCGTCGTACAGAACCGCCAATACTCAAAGTCAGGAAAAATTCAGGTCGGCGTCCTGGGGGGACTCATTTTTAGTGATCCTTTTCTCTCGATCCAGTCTGTTGGCGGACAAGCGGGATATCACTTCACTGAGACTCTCGGCGTATCCCTGATCGGATGGACGAAACGAGTGGGCTCATCCGATGCCCTTGATACTTTTCAGCGCTACACCACAGGCTCAACCAATGCGAATCGCCCGCGCTGGTATGCAGGCACTGAGTTCAACTATAGCCTCCTTTACGGTAAACTTTCTTTAATCGGTAAATCGATCATCTACTACGACATGCACTTGCTTGGTGGATTTGGGGTGACAAGCACGGATAGCGGAAGATACCTCACCGGCACTCTTGGAGTAGGACAGAGATTTTATCTGTCGCGCTTAATGTCACTTCGACTCGATTATCGGCTGATGCCCTATCGTGAAAACATCATCGAGCAAAACATTACCTCCCAGCTTGGGCAGATCAAAGGGCAGAGAGTCAACTACTCAAACTCAATTTCACTCGGAATTGATTTTTTGATCGGGAGCGACTCAAAATGAGATTTGCTCTTTGGATCTCAGCTGTACTTTCTTTCACTTTGGGCTCATCGAGCTTCTCGGCTGAACTCAAGTCCTCTTATGCCGCGGAGGCGTGTGAGAGTCATGAAAAGTGGCAGTTCTCAGAGCGGATCCCCTCTCAGTGGCGCACAGAGTTTCTAAGCACGCTACAATCCAAGCACTCGCCGGCGCGAGCTTTTTCAGAGGCCTTAGCGCTTCGCAAACTCAATCCCTCCCTGGAAGCAGCCGTATTTGCGGAGTATTGGATTTCACGCGCTCTCTTAAGTGCAAACATCCTTCATATTGCTCAGAGCGGTTTTTTAACGATTGCGTCACGCCCACTTCGGCCTGAGACTCTCGGAATCCAGGCTGCCGCCATGCACTGCCTTGCTCAAATCGCACACAAGTATCCGACACTTCGGCTCTCAAAAAGAATTGAACAAAATCTTTTTGAAATACAGAATCTTCCGTCAGCTGTGCACTTAAGATCCTCACTTTGGGAGCCAGGACTTATGGTGCTTTTTGATTCGCTTCTGGAGGGGGCATCCCCCTCGGCACTCAAGCGCATGCTGAGCCTCTTTGAATCAAGCGGCGCTATAGAGAGTTTTGCACACGCTCTCTATTACACACGAGTAGGAGCGCATTCAAAAACGACGCAAGCGTTGGGACTCATGCTTCAGCAAAGCACTGCGCTCCCTGACGTTCTAAAACGCTATCAAGATTCAGCACATCTTTTAAAAGCGCGCGCGCACTATAGCCTAGGCGAGTACGAGGCTGCGATTCATCACTTCAAACAAGTCCGAAAGTCATCCAATACACTCGCACAAACTCTCTCTGAACTCTCTTGGGCGTACTTACAGTCTGAGAGGTACGGTGAGTCGATCGGCACCGCGATTAACCTTCAGTCCGGCGCTTTAAGAAAAACATTCATGCCCGAAGCTCCAATGGTCATGGCCATGGCTTTGAACGAGCTCTGTCAGTTTCCCGAAGCCATTAAAGCCATCAACATCTTTAAGAAGCACTACAAGGACTCTTACTTTTGGCTCAAAGCCTGGAGTGAGGGCAAGATTCCTAACGGGCACGAGCTCTATCCAATGGCACTTGCATTTCTTAGACGCAAGGACACTGCCCCTGAGAAAGTCGCAGGCGAGTGGGTACGAAGTCCGCTTTTTATTGCGCGACAGGATGAGATTAATCTTTTTTTCGAGGAAAAAAATGCGATCACAGAGCTCGGCCGCTCTGCAGACTTAGAGCAACAGCGGAACGCACGCGAGCTGCTTGAGTTTACGAAGCGCTTTAAGAAAAGCTATGCTCTTGCCAAAGTCAAGCTGGCTCCCGGGCAAGCTCTTCCACAGAAAATTCTTGACGACCTTGAGCGACTCAAATCCGATGTAATCCGGTTTCAACGTTTCAGAGCGGCTGCTCCAACCTGGCGAACCATCCTCAGCAATCATGAGCGAAAAATCCCGACTCGATCAAAAGAACTCATTTCTGAAGTTAACAAAGACCTCAAACGCAAGACAGAGCAAATGCTTGTGATCTTAGATGAGATTGCAGAGAACAACTCCTTCATCGAAGTAGAAATCCTCAATGGCGCAAGCCAGGACATCATCTGGCAAAACGCGTATCCCGACTACAAAAAGATCGCTCAACAGATGAAAGACGATGGAACAAAGGCGAAGACCCATGACTGGAACTGGGGCTCATCAACAGCAGGGTTTGAAGGCTCGGGCGAGATTTGGGAAGATGAGCTTGGCTCATTTAAAGCTGAGTTAGTTGATAACTGCACGAGCAAAGAGAAGTATCTTGCCATCAAGCGAGATACTCTCCGCAGGCCTCAGGCGATCTCCAAGGGAGAGAAATAATCGATGGCAAAACGACTGGGAGTTTATCTTGCGCGCTTAGGGAAAGTGCACGGACCCTTCACTGAGAATGAGATCGAAAATCTCATCTCAAGCGGTAAGATGGAGCAGTACACTTGGATTTGGGACACAAAAACTTCAAAATGGAAAGCGCTCGACCCAGCACCTGCACCTCTTTTGTTGAGCGAGAACACTCCTCTGAACGAGGGCTCAGCTCCGAGCACTGCGCTCTCCGCGACCGATGCGCGTACGATCCGGGCAATTTGTCATGACTTTCAAAGCTTAGTTTCTGGATCACTCACTCAAATAACCGAGACGGGCTGTGAGCTCCTGAGTACTGATCTCTGCGGAAGTCCGCAATTCACTCTCCAGAGTCGACTGATCCTCAACCTCTTGAACGAAAAAACTGGGCAAGCCATGAATGTGAAGGCAAAGCTTTTACGTGTCTCACGTCTCAAAGGGGCGTGGTCCTATCAGTTGCGCTGGGATCATTGCCCTGCTTTGCTTGAGAGCGTAGCCTAAAGCGCGATACCAAGTCCCGCTTGAACGCTCACGCCTGATAAGTTAATTGGAAACGGAACATAACTTCCGTTTACTTTAAAAATTTCAGTCCCGCTTGCGCCTTCGATGATTGGCTCCTGGATCTCCGAAGACCTGAGATAGCGATAGCCTCCGCTCACAAACAATGCAAACCCAGGTTGGATCCAGTACTGGAGTGCGAGCTGGGTTGAGAAAGTGGGCGCCATACTAGAGAAAACGGTCTGATTGGTGGCGGTCCTTGAGTCTCCAGGAGAACTCGTCAGCTGAGTCGTAAACCCAAGGCCTCCGAAAGCGTCGGCACGAAACACAACTGCTTGAGAGAGCCAAAAGTTAAGAGCAAGCCCCACTTGCACCGGAAAGCTC
>JBILEK010000013.1:0-43417 GCA_044352155.1 Bdellovibrionia bacterium | reverse complement strand
TGCGAAAGCCATGTTCCAAGCCTGACTTGTAAAAATCAAAAACACTGCAGCGAGCTCGACTCCGATTCGTCCACCGTTTGAGATGCCCACAAAAAAGGCGATTGCCGCGGGGAAAAACCCAACCACTGGAACCGACTGTAAAATATCAAGCAGAGGCAAAATCACCCGCTCACCCCAGCGCGTCCGAGCTGCCAGAAGTCCTAGAGCGAACGCAAAGCCTAGCGACGCCAGGTAAGCAAGAGCCATCCGACCGAACGAGAGCAAAAGTGCATGGGGCAGCTCGCGTAGTGTCACTTGAGAGGCTTCAAGTTCTGCGATGCGCACGCCGCTCCGGTAAGCGCCCACCCCAAGAGCTATGATCGCAAGAACCAGAACGAGGTACAGTAGACTGAGGCGCGCGCGACGCTGTACTGATCCTGGAATCCAGTTTTGATCCGAGTCGCGCATCGATTTGAAACTATCTCAAAGGGGTCCTCTAATTCTAGCGCAACAACAGATCTGAGAGCATTTTTTTAAACTCAGGGCGGAGCGGAGCTCTCCACCACGACTGAGTCCATCCATCTCCCTCGGCATGAAGCACCCAAGCTCCAAGGCGAGAGCGCAGACTGTTTCTGAGGCAAAGATTGAGCTCAACTTCGCTACGATCCCACAAAGAGTAATCCACACTCTTCGTGCACTCGACTGAAGCAAAGCGTAGCCGCGAAGCCGGACTTCGGATCCCACGCTCGAGGTCGCGTAGGCCCATGCGTTTGCCGCTGAGCACAGACAGAGTACCCAGAGCGAGGGTCTGGGTCTCCTCAGGCCACTGAGAGAGGCGGCGTTTGATTTTTTCGAGCAGATGAGAGCTCCTATGGTAGCGCCCGAGAAGCAAAGCAAACTTTAACTCCGGCCCAAACTGAGACTGCTCGATGCGTCGTTCAAGGTCTGTTGCGTCGACTTGAATCTCCAAAAGCTTTGCAGCTTGGCGAAGGGCTTGAGGAGGTGCGTGTGGATCAAGCTCACTCCAGCGCTTAAAAAAAGCATCCAAATCCTCGCTGCGAAGCTCTGCGCGCGAAAAAAGCGCAAGTGTGCCTGCAAGCTCGCTCACATTGGATTTGGCTGAGATCGCAAGAGGAAAGTCAAAGTGCCCTGCAACTGAGCGGGGCAAAAGTCGACCCGGTGAGAACGTCCGTTTGAGTTTGCTTGCGAAGTTGAAATCCAAAGGCAAGCGTGGCGAGAGTAGCTTTGAAGTCAAAACCTGTTCGGACGTGCGGCGGTGGGGCGCGAAAGGTCCGATGAACTCCTGTACTCGCACTTGCAGTTTGGTGTCAGAGCTTTGACCCACTTGCCATGCCCAAAAACCTAGCGCGCTCGTTTGCGCGCAGACGAGCAGGAACACCAGTGCCATCGCAGGACGTCGAAAAGGGCGGTGCAGTCGCAACTCTCGGCAGAGGTTCCACGTGCAGTAACCGACAATGAACAGAGAGAAGATAAAAAAGTATCCCAGCGACGAAGTCCAAAACTCGCGCAGGATCGAAAGCGCCACTAACGAAAGAATCAAACTCAACGCCACGCGAGCTCGGTGTGGTCCTTCGAGGCTCATTTTGAGTCGTTTCCAGAAGATCTCTTGACGTTGCACGCCTGAGCGGTTGACCGAAAACAAAAGGACATAGACAAAATTGAGTACGCCCACGAGATAGAGCGCAATCTCAAATCCAGGTGGGATCTCGACTCGCGCAAGTGCGGTCTGTGTCGTTTCGCTCTCCTGGGTAAACTGCATGAAAGACAAAAAAATTTCCGACCAGTCGGTTTGTGCAGGGTTAAGGCCAGCTGCCAAAGTGAGCAGCAGCAGGAGTCCAACGAGGACTTCCATCCAAATCAAGGTATTGATCCCAACATGAATTCCCAAGACCTGGAACCTTGAGAGCGGAAGGTGCAAAAGCCAGGGCAGGTTTCGAGGCAAGGTCATCGTCGAAAATAGTCCACCTAAGATCGGGAAAAAAAGCGCCAAGCTCTGAACGGTGCCAGGATCGAATCCAAAAATCCGCGCACCAACGATTAGAGTTAAGCCGAGGCCTGTAAAAACCGCGATCTGCTTTGAGGACTGCCAAAGAAAAAGCCCAGCGATCGAAATCAAGCGGCCTCCCTTTGGCGCGTTAAAGCACGCGTAAAGTAGATAAACGCATCCTCGGCACTCACTTGTCTTTGGTCAGGCAGAATGCCTTCAGTCATGGCGACTTTTGGCTCCAAAGATCGTGGAGCTAAGTAAGAGATCGAGCCATCGGAGTTCAGTCCGACTTCAACACAATGAGCGATGAGAGGATCGGGGCAAACACCGCGAGCAGGAACACGAAACCGCACAAAGTGCTGCGGCAAGGCTTTAAGCGTCGATCGCAGGACCCAAGCTCCCTCCTGAAGCATTAGGATTTCATCCGCGTAGTTTTGCACTTCAGAGACAATATTGGTGGCAAGAAGCACAAGTCCGCCTTGGTCGCAAAAATCTCTCAAAAGCCCGAGCGCCCGCGTCCTTGCCGAAGCGTCAAGCACTGCGGTGACCTCATCTAAAAGTAAGATCTTTGGTCCAGTAGCGAGATGAAACGCGAGGAGGATTTGGATACGCTGGCCACGCGAAAAAGTAGCGAACGATCGATCCGAAGGAAGTCCAAATGCTCTTAACTCCGAAAAAAAACGCTCCTCACTCCAGCGAGGATAGAGTGATCCGAGGGTTGAAAAAAATCGGCCCACTGGAGTCGGGAGCGAGATCTCGAGCGTCTCTGAAATCGTACCGATCTCTCGCTGAAGGGCGCCACCTGGATGCGAAAGCGGGTAACTGAGGATTGAGCCCACTCCAGAGTCTGCCTCTTCGCTTTGAGCCAAAATCCGCATGAGTGTCGACTTGCCGGCGCCGTTTGGACCTAAGAGCGTGTAAAAGGTTCCAGCCTGAAGCTCTAGATCGAGCGCCTGAAGAACGCGCTGTTTTCCGTAGTTCTTGTTGATCTGTTTGAGTTCAATCCAAGTGCCCACGCCACCGAACGTATCGGAACATTTTTGCAAATCTTTTAAGTCAGTGATTTGACAGATCAGGCTATTTTGTTTTTGAGTTTCCTTTGGATCGTCGGTGGCTAGGAGTTTGATCCAAAACCGAGCTGAAGTGCCGTCTCGCCTCACAGTCCAAAACTAAATCAGGCCGCCGAACATCAAGTTCAGCGGCCTGATTTAATGGTGGATCCAGGAGGGATCGAACCTCCGACCCAGTGATTAAGAGTCACTTGCTCTACCAACTGAGCTATGGATCCACCGACGTTGGTTGTGGAACGATCAAAGGGGTAGCACTCTCGCGCTTTGCGATCAAGCGCGTATACTGAGGGCCATGCACGCACTTTTTGCACTCGTTTTTACAATCGCTCATGCCACTTCTTTTGCTCCGCGCGAGTTCACCGAGACGGTGGCGGATGCTCCTTACATCGTACGAGGTCGAGTGGGGAGTGCGTACACGCACTGGGCAGTCGGTTCTGATGGAGTCAAACGGATCTACACCTACACGGAGCTCGCGGTGGGGGAGGTCTTACGGGGAGAGATCAGCACGAGGACGATCCAAGTTCGTGAGATGGGGGGCGAAAAAGATGGAGTCGGCATGGATGTGCCTGGCTCTGCACGCTTTGATACAGGCGAGGAGGTGGTGCTGTTTCTTTTGCCGGCAAACTCTGACTCCTCGTACGACGTCAAAGGATTGATGCTTTCAAAGCTCAACGTAAAAAAAGACAAAAACGGTCAAGAATACTTGGATGGTCCTGCAATCCAAATGCAGCCTGGCCGGATCTACCATGATCATGACGCCGAGCATTCATCATCGGAGAGCGCTCAGTGGAGCTATGCTGCGTTCAAAAGTCTTGTCGCAGAGCAGAAAAAATCTTCAAAGACTTTCTCTGACTCTTCACAGAGCGTCAAAAATCCGATACCCACGCCATCATCTGTTGGAATTACTGGAGAAAGTCAGTCGCCGCCGCCGTCCGTAAGCCCGGAGCAGACGTCGGACGATCCTGAAGAAAGAAAATCGCAGTGGGGATTTTGGATTTTAGCGATCTTCGTTACGCTCGGAGTCAGCTTCGGATTGCTCCGGCTGTTTGTACGCCGGAAGTAGGACTGAATGCTTCGCTTCCCAGGAAGGGAGGGCAGCTCACATGAAGTTAATGGCCGCTGCGATGCTCGCGTTTTTTTGGGGCGCTCACGCCCACGCTTACACTCCTGCACTGACGGGCGATGGAAAGCGTTTGCGTTGGGAGGGGGAGCGAAAGCTGAATCTCGCAGCTCTACCCACTAATCGCTCAGGCCTCAGTGCGGCTCAGGTGTTTCAGGCTGTAGTGCGAGGACTTCAGCGCTGGAAGGCGGCCTCCGGAGGTGTGCTCCGTTTTGACTACTGGCAGGGTGTAGAGCCTACGCATTTTTCCGCTAATAGTGACTATGATGGGGCCTCGCGATTAGCGTTTGCCTCGGCGCGAGCCGAGCCACTTGATGCCGCCCTCGTGGGGTACACTCAAGTCTGGTACGACACGCGGAGTGGAGAGATTTTAGAGACGGATTTGGTTTTCAACGACATTCACTACCAGTTCACCACAAATCCGACCGACACCAGTACCACAGGTCCGGGGAGTCGAGTGTTCTTTGAGAATGTTCTGACTCACGAGTTGGGGCATGCGTGGGGTCTTGCGCACTCGCCAGGGCTTCAGTCTACGATGCTTTATGTCGAATCACGTGAGCAGTCCACCCTGAGCTGTGAGGACCAGTCCGCACTGCGCTCGCACTACGGCGCAACCTCAGGGAGTGCTGCGATTTCAGGGCGAGTGCTTGCGCCGGATGGCAGCACTCCCGTGTTTGGCGCGCATGTACATGCTGTGTCACTTGAGAGAGGAACCACGGAGGCCAGTGCGCTCAGCGCGCCGGATGGAGGGTTCCGGATCTCGGGGCTTTCGCCAGGAGAATATACGCTTTTTTTTGAGCCGATGGTGACGGGGGCTTCGAGCTTGCCTCCGTACTACGCGAGCATGAACCCTCGAGTCTGTCCTGGGGGAGCGGTCTTTGTTCGAGACTCACGTCGCGTCTCGCAGAGCCTTCCTCATGCGGAGATCTTCTCGCTGCTTCCGGGTGTGGAGCGAGCGATTGGGGAGCATCGAGTTTCGTGCACACTTCCGGCTCCACAACTTGCTCACCGATCCTACAGTCTATTGGGAGGGGCAGTGGCCGCGTTTTCTCGACTGGGCTCTCCCACGGTTCAAGAGCTCACGCTTTTGGATGTTTTTGGGGACTTAGAGATTCAGGCGACCTCTTTCTCGCTTTACTCTCCGGCACGCGTCCGTCTTGAGCTCTTCACGGGAGCGGGGATCCGAGTCGCCACTGAGGAGTCCTTAACGCCTGTGTATACGGGGGCTTCAGGTTTTAAAAACCACGACTCCGTGCTTCGCGCGTCAGGCCTTGCAGGGGGGAGCTATGTTTTGCGTTTTACGCGCGAAACCATTGCGGCCAGCGAGTATCCTGCGTCGTTTGCAGCGCTGGATGCTCAGGCATTTGTGCTTTTGAGTGCGCGCCTGGGTTGGAGCTCTGAGAGCTTGAGCGTCTACTCTGAGCGCTCGCGCTGTGTTCAGGATGCGAGCATTTTTTCGAGCTACCAGTCGCCCCCTGGTGCGCCACCGCGTCGTTCGATTGACGGCGATCAGGGCGAAAACATTGGCTTCTGTGCACAGGTCGAGCGGACGGGATTACCTCCGCCCCACGCAGGACAGTGGGTGGGGTTGCTTCTACCTTTTTTGATCGCTTTTTTTGCGACGCGCCCACGCCCTGAGCTCGCTCTTTATAGGCGTTACTAAAACTTCGGCCGTTGCACCAAACCTCTGTGCTCGCTACCCTGAGAGCATGGTGCGTAACTTTGTTTTGATCGCTGCTTTGTTTGGCTGTTTTCCGTGGATCGCGTTGGGATCCGTTAACCGCTTGCAGGCGGAGAAAGTGATTCAAGTTCAGGCCAAGAAAACTAATCAATACTTGAAAGATGGAATGTTTGTCGGCGGCGATCGAGCCATTGATGATGTGGTGGTAATGGAGATTCGGTTTGCAACAAACCCAGGTGGGTTTGAGCGGATCGTCCTTGATCTTGAAGCCAACCGAAGCGGCGAGCCTACGGCGATCTCGCGTCCACCTTACTATCAGGTGTCGGCGTCTCCTGAGCTCAAACGCATTGAGGTTTCGGTTTTCGGTAAGCCTAAGCTTGGGTTTGATCCTAAAAAAGTTCATCGCGCTTTTAAAAAGAGTGCTCTCATCGAGCGAGTGGAGCTTCTTCCCCCCGTTGAGCGTGATCGTTGGACTTTTGTTTTGAATCTCGCGCACGACGCGAGTGTTGAAGTCTTTGAACTCGGAAACCCTGTTCGCGTGATTCTGGACTTAAAAAAACGCTAAGGTTTGTTCTATGAGACATCTTTTTTTGACTTCGCTTTTTGTTGCACTCGCCTCAAGCTGCGCATCAACGCCCACAGTTCGACGACAGGCTTACGCAGATCTTCGCGAGAAATGGACTTTCGAAAGTGAGCTCCCGACCGTATGGAAGGGGATCGAAAAAGCGTTTGAGCACTACCGAGTGACCCAGCGCGATCCCTCGGAAGTGAGTCCTCTAGAGATGAAACATCTACGTGAGCGCACTCTTGAAACGGATTGGATTTTGGGGCAGTCGCGCGACAAGTACATCGAGTTTAAGGTGAACGACTTACCCAAAAAACAGTACTTGCAGACTCGCGTACGGTTTCAGGTGCGCGCGTCACGCGTTTTAGGCGGCACGGAAGTCGCTGTGCATACTGACGAGGAGCTTGAGCGCTTGAGTATCGATGGCTCGGTCAAGGGTTGGGAAGAGACCGACTCACGCGACACTTCGCGCACGAACGAGATGCTCGAGAAGATCAAGCTCGCGATCTTGTCGGCGGACTGATCGCGACGATGTGTGAGTCTCCCAGAGGGGCTTGAAGCATAGTTCATTTTGAGTGCGATAAACAAAGTCAGGTTGAGCCGATCAATAGCCCGTGCGTTGCGGGATGCCGTCCCGCTTAAAAAAATGCAGAGAAGAACGAGTGCGGCGTTTATGCAAAATTCTCCCTTTGAAACAATAAGTTGCCTAGAGAGAGAGGGGGGGCTTCATTTCCGGCCGGATTGGACAGTCCGAAAACCATACCCATAGTCCAAACGAGGCCGAACCATGCACCCTGAAGACCAGTCCTCCGAAACCACCTCGAACCTGCCGAGCCCTCCGAGTGGAGGTCTTGTCCTGCCGGATCAGCTGCTCCCACCGAATCTGTTTATTGTCCCGACTTTGGGACCTGTGCTTTATCCGACACTCATGGCTCCGGTGAATGTCGCAATTCCCCGCTACGTCGAGACCGTGGAAGAGGTCATTCAGCGGCAGCGCGTCTTAGGACTTATCGTCACGCGCGGCTCAGAGCTCAATGCGGGGAGCACTCCGGAAGCGCTTCATGAAGTCGGGGTTGCAGTGAAAGTGCTCAAACGCATTCGTATGCCGGACGGCTCGGTGAATCTACTCGTCCACGCTGTCAAGCGATTCCGCGCCGTACGGGTGCTCTCGCCCACGCCCCATCTCGTGGTCGAAGCTCAGTACCTCGACGACGTCGTCGAAAAGGATAACGAGCTCGATGCGCTCACTCGTTCTGTGATCTCGCACGTGAAGAAGCTCTCTGAAGTGAACCCCTTTTTCACCGAAGAGATGCGCTTAGCGATGATCAACGCCCCGGGCCCTGGCACCGTTGCGGATTTGGTCGCGTTTGCACTGACGCTTAAAAAAGAAGACGCTCAAGATTTCTTAGAGACCTCTGACGTTAAACGCCGCTTCGAGAAACTGCTCGTTCATCTGCGTCGTGAGCAGGATGTTGCTGATCTTCAGAAAAAAATCCAAACCGACGTCAATAGTAAGATCAACACAATGCAACGTGAGTTCTTTTTGCGAGAGCAGATGAAAGCGATCAAAAAAGAGCTGGGCCTTGAGGAGGATGGCAAGGAAAAGTCTCTACGCACTTTTCGCGAGCGTATTGAAGCCTCTGGGATGCCTGAGGACGTCAAAAAGGTAGCCTTAGAGGAGCTCGACAAGTTTGAGACCTTAAACGAGAACTCACCGGAGTTTAATGTATCGCGCAGCTACTTAGAGATGCTCTGTGCGTTGCCTTGGAGCAAGCGGACCGAAGATCAACTCGACCTGGGCTTGGCCGAGCGAGTGCTCGATGAGGACCACTATGGGCTTGAGAAAGTAAAACAGCGGATTTTAGAGTTTCTCGCAGTGCGCACGCTCAACCCGGATCCCAAGCGTGCAAGAGGCTCGATCCTTTGCCTGGTTGGCCCGCCAGGCGTAGGGAAGACCTCGATCGGAAAATCGGTCGCACGTACTCTGGGGAGAAACTTTTATCGTTTTTCGCTCGGAGGGATGCGCGATGAGGCTGAGATCAAAGGTCATCGGCGTACTTATGTCGGAGCAATGCCTGGAAAAATTCTTCAGGCTCTTAAGCGGGCGGGTACGAAAAACCCGGTCATCATGCTCGATGAAATCGATAAGCTTGGTTCTTCGTATCAAGGGGACCCCTCGAGTGCCTTGCTCGAGGTTCTCGACCCTGAGCAGAACTCTTCGTTCCTGGATCACTACCTGGATGTGCCCTTTGATCTCTCGGAGTGCGTGTTTATTGCGACTGCAAATACGCTGACCACCATCCCCGAGCCACTGCTCGATCGGATGGAAGTGATCGAGATCCCCGGCTACACGATTGAAGAGAAAGAGACGATCGCTGAGCGTTATGTGATCCCGAAAGTTCTCTCAGAGACGGGGATCAAGCCGGGGAGACTGCGGATTCAGAAAGCAGCCCTACGTCAGATGCTCTCTGATTATGCTCGCGAGCCTGGCGTGCGTGTGCTTGAGCAGCTTTTAAATAAGATCGCACGCCGAGCTGCTGTGAGTGTCGTCCGCGATAAGAGTGCGCACCCCTTTATCGTGCGCGAGGCAGACTTGCAGGGACTCTTAGGACCGAAGCGGTATTTTAACGAGCTTGCTAATCGCGTGCTTGAGCCCGGTGTCATAACCGGACTTGCTTGGACTGCATTTGGTGGAGATATCTTGTTCATCGAAGCGACCGATCTCCCTGGCTCCGGCGCGCTGAAGCTCACCGGAAAGATGGGCGAGACGATGCAAGAGAGTGCGAACATCGCATGGACTTACGTGAAAAAGCGCATCTCAGAGGAGAAAAATCTTAAGCAAACCGACTTTAGCGCGCGGGATTTGCACCTGCATATCCCGGCCGGCGCGATCCCTAAAGATGGGCCATCCGCAGGTGTGACTATGGCGACCGCTTTGTACTCGCTCCTCACGGGGCGCAAGTCCCGTCAGCGCATCGCGATGACGGGCGAGCTTTCGCTTAAGGGCCTCGTACTCCCGGTCGGTGGCATCAAAGAGAAGATCTTGGCCGCTAAACGTGTGGGCGTAACGGAAATCATTCTCCCTAAAGCCAACCAGAAGGATCTTCCCGAGATCCCGAAGTACGCGCTTGAAGGGATGCGGCTCCATTGGGTTACGCGGCTGGAGGACGTTTTCAAGATTGCGCTTGAGCCCGTGCATATGCAGATCGTGGACAAGCCTCAGCGAAAAAAGACACGAGCAATCGTGCTTAGGAAAAAGCACAAAAAAGCCCGTAGCTCACACCGACTGACTTAGTTCGGCATCTCATCATCACCCGTGGTGACGATGTCCTTTTTAGAGACGTGGCCGGCAGCGATCTCGCGGAGCGAAGTGACGATCGCGCGGTTTTTGCACTTCACAGTCGTTTCGGAACCCTTGTAGATCTGGCGGACGCGGTGAGTGGCGACCAAGACAAGATCGTACATGTTATCGACCGTGCTCAAGCAATCTTCAATCGTCACGCGTGCCATGGGGGATCTCCGTCGGTAAAAGGGTTGGGTAGGGAATATTAAAACCGGGTACTTATGTCAATCACGCGTAGCGTTAGGTTGTGGTTTCGGGTACTCGGCAAACAGATGGGTGATCTCGGTCCTGTAGCGATCCTCGAGAAACTTGCGCCTAAACTGCAGCGAAGGACTTAACTCACCGCTTTCAACACTAAACTCGCCTGAAAGGATCACAAACTTTCTCACTTGTTCGAATCGTGAGAGTTGCTCATTGAGTCGATCAACTCCCGCTTGGACCCAGGCCAGGATTTTGGGGTTTCGGGCGAGATCCGGGTATGAGCTAAAAAGCACCATGTTTTCGCGCGCGTATTCGAGGACGGGCTCTTTTTCGAGCGTGAGCAGTGCTGCAAGGTAGGGGCGACCTTCACCCAAAACCGCAAAATGACGGACCATCGGGAGGCGGGTTTTTGCGAGCACCTCGATTTTTTGTGGCGACACATGACGCCCGGTGGTCAGTGTGAGGAGTTCTTTTCGACGCTCGGTGATTCGTAAAAACCCATCCGCCGTAAGCTCGCCCACATCTCCGGTGCGCAGCCAGCCATCCTTAAGCGCAAGAGCTGTCTCCTCGGGCTGATTGTAGTAGCCGGAGAACACTTTGCGCGAGCGAATCCAGATCTCCCCATCGGACTCGATACGGATCGCAGTATCTCCCATGGGGCGGCCGACGGTGCCAGGTCTTAAGGCCCTTGGCGTATTCACTGTTACTGGGCCTGTGGACTCGGTGAGACCATATCCCTCATAAATCGGTATCCCCGCGGCAGAGAAAAACTCGATCGTCGAGGGCGGTAAGTGTGCTCCACCGCAGATTGCAAAGCGGAGTGCGCCTCCAAACCCCTCGCGAACACGCTCAAAAAAAGCGCGCTCAGCAATCCGAGCCTCCCATCGCTCGGTCAGTTTACGTGCCTCTTTGCGCGGGCCCTCTTTAGACCAGCGCTCGATGAAAACGCGTTGCCACTTAGGGAGTTTCTCTGTTTCAGCGCTGATCCGATGAAACGTGCGCTCAAACAGGCGAGGAACGGTGAAAAGCACCGTCGGCCGGACTTCGAGTAAGCTTTTTTCAAGTTTTGAGAAGCCCTCAGAAAAACAAAGCGTCCATCCAAACGCAAGCGCACTCATGCTCTCAAGCTTTCCAAGGACATGAGAGAGTGGCAAGAACGTCAGTAGACGCTCTCCCTGATCGGAGACATCAGGACCAAAAGTCGCAACTGCATCTTCAAGGGCAGCGATCCAGTGCTGATTCTCCAATATCACGATTTTAGGCTTGCCCGTCGTACCCGGAGTCGAAAGCAGCGTAGCCCAGTCCTCTGGCTTAGACTCATCGATCGTGCGTTCAAACGCACTGGGGTCTAAAGACAGCGCTTGCGCTCCAAGCTCAGTGATTTCTTTTAAGCTCATCTGCGCGTGAATGGGCTGAGCTGGAGGATCAATGAGCACTCCTTGGAGCTCACGCTCTAGGGCTGGAATCTGACGTAAAAGCGCTTCGTTCTCGACGATCAAAAAGTCGATCTGAGCACTTTCAAGCGTGCGACGGATATCGTGCGAATGAAGACTCGGATGCACCGGCACGCACACGGCCCTTAAACCTGCGATCGCATGATCAAGCAGTGTCCACTCCCAGCGAGTCGAGCATACCAGTCCCACTCGAGAGTGTGCTTGCACGCCGCGCGCACGAAGACCCAAGCTAACTTTGCGGACGCGCTCATAGAACTCTCGTGCAGTGACTTCTTTCCAGATCCCGATCGGACCTTCGTCCGAAGTGCGTGGCTTAAAACGGTGAAGCACGCAGTCGGGAGTCTGTAGCGCACGCAGAGCGAGTAGTCGCATCCAAGTTTGAGGCAGCGGAGCGCGTAAAATCATCGACGCCCCTTTTTTAAAGCCTGCTCGATTTCACGGTCCGACTCTTTGCGTTTGATGTCTTGTCGCTTATCGCCTTTTTTCTTTCCTTTGGCGACGGCGAGCTCAATCTTGGCGAGCCCTGACTTAAAGTACATTTTGGTGGGGACAATCGTCATTCCCTCCCGCGTGATTGCTCCAAACATTCGCTCGATCTGATGCCGATGCAGGAGGAGTTTGCGTTTACGCTCGGGCTCATGGTTCCAGATATTGCCATGAGAGTAAGGAGCGATGTGCACGTTGAGTAAAAAAGCTTCAAAACTGCGCTGATCGATATCGACAAATGCATCCTTAATCGTCGCTCCCTTGGCACGCAGACTTTTGACTTCTGTACCCGTAAGGACCAGCCCAGCCTCAAGCGTCTCGCTGATGAGATAATCGCGGAAAGCGTCAGGATTGGTTGCGATTATTTTTTCGCTTTCAGGGGGTTTGGGCATCGATTTTAGGTGCGAGCAACCTGCGCGGCTTCAGAAGGTTGAGAGATGCCGAGGGATAATATGAGTTTGAACGCATCTTCCACTTTCAAGTTCGATTCGAGTACCTCGCTCTCAGGAACCAGTAAGTGAAATCCTGCGGTCGGGTTAGGGACGGTCGGAACAAACACGTTCAGGTGCCCCGGCGGTAGAGCCCGAAGCTTTGAGGGCCCTGTCACAAACGCCACTGCCCATGACCCCTTGCGCGGATACTCAACAAAGACGACGCGTGAGAACTTACCTTCTTTGTTTGCAGCGATCGTCCGCAATAACTCATCAAGCGAAGTATAAATTGCGCCGAGAAACGGGATTCTCTGCAGGAGGATTTTAAGGGTGTGAAGTAAGCGCTGACCAAAGTATTGGGTCGAAATCCAACCCAATACTGAAATCAAAAAGAGGAACACGACCATCCCTCCCACGAATATCAGTCCATTAAAAAATGAACCCCACTCCTCGGGAGGGCGGATCTCTGCAGGGATGAGGGTGTACAGATTCCACATCCACCGCAAGACGACGCGCGCAAGCCAAACAATCACTGCAATCGGGATCAGGACAAAAATCCCAGTGAGAAAATAATTTCTGAACAACTGAAGGGGGTTTGGGATCTTTTGGATTTTGAGCCTAAAAGGCGTTTTTTGAGATTTCATAAGTTGACCGTCACCCCTACTCCGCCACCCAAAACGGTACCTCCTGCAGTATATCCGGGTGCTCCAATTTTGGAATCTGAGAGATTTCCGCCCTCATCGCCCGCAGATTTCACGATGTTCTGGCTTGCGAGAAACTGTCCTTGCAAGAACAAATGCAGCTCCGCAGGGGCGCTGAGGCTCAGCGGGATGCCGACCCCCAAACCCACGCGATGCTGAGGAGGGTCGAGCGCGTTTCCTGCCTGTGTGGGAAGCGACTCAAAAATACTAGCACGATAGGAGTATCCTCCACGTAGGCGGAGTGTGCCAAGCGGGACATCGACCCCAAAGCGCGGCACTACAAGGTCGCGTAGAGCGTAGTTCGGAAGTCGTGAGCCCGAGATGAGGACGCCTTGGCGAGTGGTGGAGTTTTGGATCTGGATTGTGGGCATTTCAAAGTCGCTCCATCGCTCCCAGGCGATTTGAGCTTCAAGTTGAAGCGCTCCGCTTCTGCCCCAAGTGCCTCCGATCTCGAGGCTCAGAGGGTCATAGTAAAGTGGGGTGCTCGCTGCGAGATTGAAGTCAAGTCCTCCCAATCCTCCAAGCGCTTCAGCGGTTGAGTCGATCGAAAACGTTGTCGGATAGCGGAGCGGGAGTCGAAGGAGCATCCCGCCCTGGAGAGACTCGCTCGTGTGTTGAACCCCTACCGTAAAACCACCGCGGGGCTGGATCGTCGATTCAAAACGCATCGTCGTCGGCTCGCCTGAGGTCGTCTTTAAGAAAAAAGTCGAGCGGCTCGTCGTCGAGTAGCCGATGCGCATGCCTAGGCCCAAAAACCACTGCGCTGAGATCTGTGCTCCGAGCCCCGCATGAAACTGTGGGCGATGTGCCCGTGCGCGATGAAGCACATACTCGGGCAAATAAGTCTCCCCCGTGTCCAGAGTGCTTGTGTTTTCGAGTGGAGAATACAGCACGAACCCCGCTGAAAGCCCGTACCACTCGGGCGCAAGCTTGAGCGCCAGCCCAAATGTATTGCCGAAAGCTGTGCGATAGGAGGTCGGAGCACTCCCGCTTCGTGTTTGATCGCTGACAAATTGGTTTTCGACAACGACGTTTGAGATCGACTTGAACTGAGGCTTCATCCAGAGAGTAGAGTAGGCGAACATCAGCTTTTTATCCGACGATCGCGCAAGACCTGCGGGGTTTGAGTAGGCGCTGAGAGCCTCAAACCCTGCGGCAGCTGAGTGTCCAGTCATTGCACTTGCACGGTTTCCAAAACCAAACATTTGGCCTGTATCGGCAAGAGCAGAGGAGCCCAAAAAGAGAGACAAAAACAGGATCATGACGATGCTCCTTCGAGCGCGGCGTTAAAGAGACTCTCCCATTGCGTCCAGTCGAGCGCTTCGGCGCGCAAAGTCGAATCTACTCCTGAGCGCTCAAGCGCGTTTGAGTGACTTTTGCCTAAAGTTCCGCGCAGCATTTTTCGACGCTGCGAGAACGCCGTTTTCACGATCTGCTCAAAGAGCTTTGGATCACGCACGCTTGCTTCGATCTTGGGTTTTGCTCGCGCACGCAAGAGGAGGACTTGAGAGTCGACCTTGGGAGGTGGCTGAAACGCGATCGGCGGCGCATCGCAGAGAAGCTCAGCTTCCCAGCGGTTACGGATATGAAGCGTCAGGCTTCCGCAGGCGCGCTCGCCCGGTCGAGCGAGGATCTTCTGCGCAACTTCTTTTTGGAACATCAGCACCATTGCGGGGATTTGATGAGGGTGATCGGCAAGAAGATTTAAAATCGCAGTTCCGCTTGCGTAGGGGAGGTTGGAGACGACGCAAAGTGGCCATGATTGCAAAAAATCCTCAGGACGCGCTTGAGCAAAGTCGCCCACCAAAACTTCAAGGCCTTTTTGGGTCCATGTTTCGGCAAGAAGTCGATCCATTTCTGCAAGTTTCAGTAAAAGCTCGGGAGGTTTTCGGGCAAGAATCGGCAGAGTGAGTGCACCCTGCCCAGGACCGATCTCAAGCAGAGTTTTGCAACCGTTTTTGCGCGATTCCTCAAGAGCGGCTGTCACGATGTGATCAATCACCGATCCATCCCGAAGAAAGTGCTGTCCATATGCACGGCGTTTTGCAGCTCCCCTCAAAGCCATCTCAGCACGCCGCCTGCGCCCATGCATTGAGCTGCAAAAGTGCATTGCCTTTTAGTCCATGGCCTTGTGCAAATCGAAGAGCTCCCGCTGCTGCGATCATCGCTGCATTGTCGGTACAGTACTGTCGAGATGCGATTCGAAGCGTGCACGAGATCTCTGCGCCCAGGCGCTCACGTAGTCGAGAGTTAGCGGCAACTCCGCCAACAAGAATAAAGCTTTTCGCCCCCGTACGCTCGATTGCAAGTTTTGACTTAGCGATCAGCGCGCCTACAATTGCATCCTGGAGTGAAGCACACAGATCTCGCCGTTGCTGCTCTAAAGCTCCAGAGTGCTTGAGTTCGTTGATTTTTTGTGCGGCTGCAGTTTTAAGTCCGCTAAAACTAAAGTCGAGAGTGTCTTTCTGTGGGAGTGCGCGAGGAAACGCAAACGCCCGAGGATCTCCACCGCTTGATGCTCGATCGATGTACATTCCGCCAGGATACGGAAACCCAAGGAGCTTTGCTGTTTTATCAAAAGCCTCTCCGGCAGCATCATCACGAGAACGCCCAAGACACGAGCGAGAGAGAAAGTCGACCGGCCACTGGGAGGGGTCTTGATCGATACGATAGAGGTTGGTGTGGCCTCCTGAGACCACCAGTGCGATTGCCGGCAGTGGCAGGGGCTCAGAGTTCTCGATCCAAGCACTCGCGAGATGTCCTTCAAGATGGTGCACTGGGATCAACGGAGTTTTGAGCGCGTAGGCTAATGCTTTAGCTGAGCTCACACCGACGAGCAGTGCGCCGACAAGGCCCGGACGATTCGTCACTGCGATCGCATTAAGATCTGAGGCCGAGATCCCGGCTTTCAGAAGAGCGCGATTGAGGACTTGCGGTAGTGTTTCAAGGTGACTTCGAGAGGCAACTTCCGGCACCACTCCACCGTAGGGCTCGTGTAGCGCGATTTGCGTGTAGGTTTCTAAGCTTTTCACTCTGAGCAGGCCTTCGTGCGGATGGTGCTCAAGGACTGCAGCGGAGCACTCGTCACAAGACGTTTCGATCCCGAGAATGAGGGAAGACATTGCGACCTACTCCTGAGGACAGGAGACGCTCTTCAGCTTCGCTTGGATGAGCGGAAGATTCGGCTTTCCTGGTTGAGGAGCCGTATACCATGACGGGGCGCGCTCTGCAGTAGGGCAAGTGAGTCAAGCTTGGACCTCAGGTTTCCCGGTGATCGATCCTTAAGGAGGGGTTGCTGAGTTTTGACGCGGAGCAGCTTATTTGAAAAGCCTTCAGCGCCTCAGGCGTTATCTTTTTTTTTAAGAAGTGAGAGTCTGACTTTTTCTGAAACTCTGCAGAGGTCCCAATAAACGGCGCCGACTCTTTTGCGCTCTAGATTTGCTGCAAGCACTTCAAACCGAGCAATGTCTTTCTGAGTGGCCGAAGCCCCCCCTTGCCCTTGCCCGCTCAAGTACATCAGGTGCGATGAGCACTTGTGCTAGGGAGTGGAGGAGCTGCGATTTGAACTTGCTGCGGGTTTAGCTTTTAGCTTGGAGCGCGCGCTCTTTGCCTCTTCTGACTTTGGGTACTGATCGAGCAGGAGTTGATAAAACGCTTTCGCATCGTCTGGTGTACCGAGCGCATCGAAGGACTGTCCAATCCGCAACAGAGCTTTAGGCATGAAGCGTGACTTAGTGAACTTTTCTGGAAACTGGGAGTAATCAACGATCGCTTTCTTGTAGCGCTTCAAAGCAAACTGAGACTCTGCGCGGAGATAAGTTGCTTCTTCAATTTTAGGTGCCTTCGGAGACTTCAGGTAGCGCGTGAGAGTTTCGATGGCCTCTTCGTTTTTCCCAGACTTATGTTGAGTGCGTCCTTCTTCAAGAAGTTTTCCTGCATCAGGTGGAGGCGTTTCAGCTTGTTGTTTTTTGTGCTGCTCGATGAGGGTGAGTTGAGCTTGCTCGAGATCAAGAATCCTCTGCTCGAGCTTTTTAATCATTTCGACCTGCGGAGCTGGATTTGCAGCGGCCTGAGACTTTGCGCGCTCGAGCTCTTCGAGGCGACCTGTGAGGCGCATGATTTCGGTGCGCATCTCTTCAATGATCTCTGCGGCTTCAGGCCGACTTGCTTCTCCCTTGGGAGCGGACTGGGAGCTCGGGGTCTCATCACCGCGGAGTTGGGCGCGAGTCTTGAGGCAGCCTGTCGAAGATGCGAGAAGAGCTAACGCAAGAAAAGTTGAAAATTTCATTCCGCGATCATGTCAAAGCTCGAGCGCTCTCGCAAGTGGAGCGCTACTTGGGCGTTGGAGGAGAGGCCTTTGTTTCAAGCTCTTCGACGTACTTGCCCCGAGGTTTCTCGTAGCCCGCATCAATGGGGGTTGGGGTCTGAGGATCTTTCGAAGTAGGTTCGGCAAGGGGGTCTGGAGCCGAAGACACACGATTGCCACCGTTGAGGATCGCTTCAAACTCAGATCGCTCAGCAAAGATTCGAGCTTTGCGGGCGAGAGTCTCGGCTTCTTTGAAGTTCTTAAACTTGTACTCCTGCCTCGCTTTAAAATAGAGCTCTCTTGCCTGGCGAAACAGCTCAGGAGCAAGCGAATCAGCCTGAACCTCCCGTGCAGCTCGGAGTGCCGATGAGGTATCCGACATCAACTGCACAGGACGGGTCGCCGTGATCGACGCACAAGCAGACTGTCCAATGATCAGGATCCAAAAGAGGAGTCTCACCTCTTTGAAGATAGCACTAATTTGATGTAATCACGAAGTTCCCGCGGCGGTTCTTCGCCCAGGCTGCCTCGTTACTTGCTTGATCAAGTGGACGCTCTTTGCCAAAACTAATGGTCGTGATTCGATCGCCCTTGATCCCCTTGGAGATCAGGTATTGGCGTGCAGTGTTTGCACGCTTCTCTCCGAGCGCGATATTATACTGGATCCCACCTCGCTCATCGCAATGACCTTCAATCTGTACTTTCATCGAAGCGCGGTCGCGCAGGATTTCAGCGTTTGCATTGAGCACTTCTTTTGCTTGGGCATCAAGAGTCGAGGAGTCATAACCAAAGTTCACGGTCTGAAGTCCCATGGCGCGACCGGAGTCAGAGTCGCCCGCTTCATTATCGACAGAGCTTGCGGAGTCAGGCGTGGTTGCTTCGGATTCGGCGACTTTTTTTCCGCCACACCCCGCAAGCCCAAGCGCTAGAACGCATCCGAGAACAGCGCTCAGTTTTCGAAGGTTTCCGGCAGGGGTTTTTTGCACGTTCATGGAGGGATCCTCTCTCAGCATGGAGTTGAAAAGATTCAATGTATTTCTACCAGTACCTTCTCTAAACTCAAAGCGAATGCGACGCTCTTTCCGGTATTTTAGCGCTTTCTTCGCGCTGCTTCTGACGCAGCATGCTTTTGGGAAATCCGATCCTGAGCTCTCGTGGATGACGCTCGAGAGTGCGCATTTTCGAGTGCACTCTCCTCCGCCGGCAGAGCTCTTTGCTCGAAAAATGCTCCAGCACCTTGAGGAGGCTTATGCGGTTCTCAAGGTGGATCTTCAGTGGGAGATGCGCTCAAAACTTGAAGTTGTCGTAAAAACGGACATTGATTCCGCCAATGGATTGGCGGGAGTATTTCCGTTTAATCGGCTCATTGTTCACGCGTACCCGTTTAGCGCGTTCTCCTCGATTGCTGAGTATGACGACTGGGTCAGAACGCTTGCTGTCCATGAGCTCACACACATCCTTGCAAACGATACGACTCGTGGAGTCTTCAGTCTTGGGCGCTCAGTTTTTGGAAGTATTTCTAAGGTAAATAGCTTTCAGCCCTCTTGGATAATGGAGGGGCTTGCCGTCTATAATGAGACTCGCTTTGGTCGCGCAGGGCGTGGTCGCTCTACTTTGGCGAGTATGATGCTAAGGACGGCCGTCATGGAGAATCTTTTGGATCGTGATACTTCGGAGCTTGGGATCACGATCGATCGGCTCAACGATGGATCTCCTATTTGGTTTTCAGGCCACACTCCTTATCTGTTTGGCTACCTGATACAAGAAGGGGTTGCGCGCGCTGGAGAGTCACAAAGTGCGCCTGCAAAGGTTTCTTTCAAAAACTCAGGCTATTTTCCGTACTTCCTGAACTCGGTCGTCTCAAGCCAAGTGGGGCAGAGCTATTACGAGATTTGGGACTCGCTCGTTTCGGATTTAAAAAAGCGGGCCCAACGAGAGCTCGCGCAGATCCGCAGCGAGCCTGTAACGCCGGTAGATCTTTTGACGCAAACCGGGCGAATGTCTGCAGCTCCTGCACTCTCATCGGACGGAAAAACACTCTTCTACCTGCGCGACTCGTACTCTTCAGCCTATGGGATTACCAAGATCGGCACTGAACCCAACGCAAAGCCACAAAACCTCACTCTCTGGACTCGTCCTCCTGGGGGGAGTTTACGGTTCGTTTCAGGTCGCGGAGAGGGCGGCCTATTGTACTCAAGGCTTGAGACGTTTCGTGAGTACAGCCTGTATTCTGACGTGTACTACTTTGACCTAAAGACGCGTAAAGAGATTGCGATCACTCGAGGCGCGCGCGCGACGGACCCTGACTTTGGACCTGGAGTGAGCTTCGATCATCAAGGCCTAAAAAGCGGTAGTGTCGTTTATGTCAAAACACTTTTTGACGGGCGACAGGCTTTGGTGCTTTGGAACGGAAAAACTGAACGCACTCTGTTTGAGGCGCAAGACTTTTCTCGCTTAAGTCATCCGAGTTGGGGACGAGGTACTGCGCAGTCTTGGGTGGTGGTATCGCGTAAGCCACCGGATCAAGCAGAGCGACTTCTTTTTGTGAGTACAAAGAGCGGAAAAAGTTTTGAAAGCCAAGCTCTCGGTACCGTGATGTCACATCCCACGTTTGAGAGCTCAAGTACGATTCTTTTTACCTCAAACGCAGGAGGAGCGAGGGTGTTTAATCTGCATCGCCTCCGGTTTTCAGGGTCGGGAGGCGAGCCTGGTTTTGGAGCAAGTATCTCAATTGAGCGCCTTTCAAATGTAGAGACTGGAGTTGTATTCTCAGTTGCTGGCGCTCAGCCTGGTGAGTACTTCGCAATGGGTTACTCCGGACGGGGGTTTGATGTCGCACGAATGCGTGGGCTTAAACCGCTGCCGCTCTTGAAGTCCTCGCTCCCGACTTTGCGCGAGCAAATGTCTTCTCAAGCCCAAGCCCTGAGCGACGCGCCACCGCCACGAGTGGCGAGCCTTTCGGTCTCTCGAGAGGAGTACTCCGTATGGCCTGCGATCCTCCCGAAGTATTGGCTCCCGTTTGGTCAGCTTGTGACTAACGGATTCCAAGCGGGGGTGTACACCTCCGGCAATGATGCGATCGATCGGCACTCTTACGGAGTTTTGGGTTTGTATGATTCGCGAGCTCAGTTCCCGATTTATAGTGTGTCATACCGCTACGACGGTCTCTATCCGAGCATCACACTGAGTCGCTCGCAGGAGAACCGCTACTACTCGCTGGGTCGCTTGGCGAACAAAAATATATCAAACACACTTTTGATCGTCTATCCGATGGGTGACTGGGAAGTAGGGTTTGGCGCAACTTATGTGAGTTCGCGTTTTGGATCCTCAAGTTCAAATCAAGGTGGAATTCACGCACGCGCCACGCGAGCAGAGCGAAGCGTTCTTCCAAATTCAATTGAGAAAACAGGTGGAGACTCTGGATATCGAATCGATTTAATGACGACCGGCTACTTCATCGGGAGCAATCAGTTCTCCTCAGTTGAAGGTCGTTACGAGCACCGAGTTCATGGTTTGTGGCCAAGACATTTTGTGCGCTTTTTAGCAAGCGCAGGTTACGCGGATAACGTGTCGCTCTCTTCTCTTTATTTTCTGGGTGGCGGAGAGCCTGCGATCAGCTTGGGCTCATCGTATTTAGTTCGAGGCTATCCGTCAGGGACTTTGTTTGGTCGAAAGCTTGTGACCGGAAACCTCGAGTACTGGCTCCCGTTTCAGGAGATTTTTAGTGGACAGGGAACTTTGCCGATCTATCAAGAACGATCAAAGCTCAGAATCTTTTTTGACGTAGGAGCAGGTGAGTACTTGTGGGGGCGGCGCGCTCCGTTTCGAACTTGGATCCCTGGTGCCGGTATCCAGTACATGCATGACATCAAAGCGTTCTATCACTTCCCACTCACTCTTGCGGTGGGTTTTAATTACGGGTTTTACAGCAAGCATGGGGGAGAGCAGCAGCTCTCGCTGGGATTGATCGGACAGTTTCTACCGTTGTGATCGGATCGGCTGGCACGCTGTTCGCTTTGGCGGAGACGAGCAACCGGAAAGGAAACAACATGAAAGACGTGAACAAAGTATTTTTGATGGGCCATTTGGGGAGCGATCCCATTTTACGACAAACTAAAGCAGGCTTAAGTGTCGCGCAGTTTCGGCTCGCCACTTCGTTTCGCGCATCCAAGAAAGAGGAGGCAAACTCGCAGGTCGAGCCTGACTCCACGGTCTGGCACACCGTGGTCACCTGGTCAAAGACTGCAGAGAACTGTGCGCAACATCTCAAAAAAGGTGATCGAGTCTATCTAGAGGGCACCTTAAAGACGCGCAAGTATGACTCTCCAAAAGGTGAGTCGCGCGTGATTCATGAAGTGCACGCAGATCGAGTGTACTTTCAGGGCAGTCCGCGTAAGCGCACGGAAGCTGCTCTTGAAGAGTCTTTAGAGGCGCTTGCAAGTTAGCGAGACGATGGGCGCCCTGTCGACTCTTGGGCGGGGCGCTCTATTTTTGAAGTTGTACCAGGTCTCCCACCATCACTGCGCGTGGTGAGAGCGCAGGAGTCTGATCGTCAGGTAGCATTTTCTCTAAGCGAGCGATGGAAGCGTCTTCTTCGGAGTAGATCACTTTGAGTACACCGATGGGGTAGGTCATGTCTCGATAGAGTTTTTTGCTCAGCAGATCGTAAGTCGGTGCTTTACGAAGCACTTGAAGCTGCGTCCCCGCTTTAACGCCATGTTTGCTTCCCATGTTAACAAAAAAGTCTTTTCGCGGCGTCTCACCCGGATTCCCCATAAACACTCCCGAGTACACGCTGTAGACCTTGTAGCTCGGCTCCTCTGCGGGAGTGGAGATCGGGAGTGCCATCAGAGTGATCACTCCCAACCAAAGTAGAAACAAATCGCGAGATCGGGTTTCCATACCGTCCTCAATCCTAAAGGTCTCCTCCATGCTGCATCCTTGCTGGAGCGAGTCCGATTTTATAGATTCGACGGCATCCTTGCCTTCCGAGAATCTGATCGGACACAGGCTCGTTGACCTTGAGGGCGATGGGCGGAAGGATTTGAGTCAAAGCAGAGTGGTGTCAAATTTCTGATTCACACCCGCTCGAAAAGTTTGCTTACACTAGAGGACCTAAAAACTAGAGAGGATCTTTGTTTGATGAAAGCCATCATCTTGAGCGCCTGGTTGGTTTTAGCGAGCTTCAGTGCTCAAGCAGATATTTGGCAAACCGGTGGGGTCCAGCCCAAAGGAGAGCTCTCGCTCGGAGGACATACGCAAGTTTATTTTGATCCAGGCGAGTTTATGATTTTTGGCCAGGCCACCTATGGACTCTCACCTCAGCTCCAGCTTGAGCTCCGCCTGGGGGGAGGAACGGTTGGATTCTACGGAGGAGCGTTTGGGAAATATTATCTGTTCGGTAAGGGAGATACTCATTTCTCAGTTTGGGGCGGTTTTCACGGATTAAAGCAGGGGTTTTTTGATTTTGCACCGATCCTAAGTCATGAGTTTCAAAGTGCATGGACGCTTTACGGATCCACGCTATTGTCCTTACCGCTCGGTAGTGGGAGTGCAGGCCTTGGTCTTGTGCCAGGTGTACGGTTCGGATGGAAGAAAAACACCTCCATCTACGCTGAGTTCGTGATCAAGATTGCAGGTCTTTACAACGCCGGCAGTATAGGTGTGCGTTACTTTTTGAGTCCTTAGGGCCCTTCATTGAGTTAGGAGCGCTTTAGCCAAAAGGTTGTCAGCTTCAGCAACGTTCCTCGTATGCCGATACCTCTGGAGTGGGGGATCGTATGTCCGAACCGAGTTACATCTGCATTGATATTCGTCTCCTCAAGCGCGCGGCAAAGGACATCCCATTTGATGTTTTTCTCAAAGTCAGCGAAAGCCACTACGCTCATGTTTTTTCGAAGTCGACCGGACTCGATTACAAACGCCTAGCGCAGTACACCCAAAAAGGAGTGAAGGACGCCTATATTTTAGAGTCTGATCAGGAAGCTTTTCGGGCCTTTGTCGCTCGCACGCATGATTCGGTTTTGCTCGATCCGAACGTTCCGAAAGATAAAAAGATCGAAGCTCTACAAAACCAGACCGAACAAATCATGAATGAAGTGTTCACCCACCTTAAAATGTCTGAGGAGACTGCAACTCAGACCAAAAAAGTTGTCCAAAACTACGTCAAGATCATGGGCGAATCTCCGACGACGCTTTCGATCATTCTGAAGATGGTCGCCCATGGAGACTATCTTTACGCACACTCGGTCACGACTGCAGTGTTCTCGATGTTCATCGCAAAAGCGACCGGACAGTTTAACCGAAGGATGCTCGAGCTCGTAGGTTTAGGTGGGTTTCTTCATGATATTGGTTGCACGCAGCTCTCTCAGGAGATCACAGAAAGCGGCCAAGATCTTTCGCCCGGGCAGTGGAAAGAGATGCGCACGCATCCCAAGTTGGGTTTGCAAATGGTTGAGAGTACGCAAAGTATTCCGGATGAAGTTCGATACATCATATATCAGCATCACGAGGAGCCTGGCGGGAATGGCTATCCCAACGGACTACGCGGGCCCGTGATTTTCTATCCGGCGAAAATCGTAGCCGCGGCCGACGCCTTTTCGGCGCTCATCACCCGGCGCCCCTATCGTCCAGCTTACACCGTTGAGCAAGCAGTGCACATCCTACAGTCTGAGACGGGAAAGTACGATCCGATGATCGTCCAGATCGTCGGTGCAATGTTTAACCAAAGCTCACTTAAAAAATCGGCCTAAAACTCGCTACCGAGTGGTCGTTGCTTTTTTCTGCTCGTTATCAATTCGATAGTACTTGTACTGGTTTAGGATCAGCTCAGAGGAGCGGAAGTTCTTAAGCCATCCTTGAGTTAGAGAGTAAGTGGTACGGTAGTACATCAGTGCCCAGGGTGTTTCTTCCTGAATGTGATCTTCCATTTTTTGGATGAGCTTTGTGCGCTCTACCCCAGGCTGCATCGCGGCCATCTGCTCATACATTTTGTTGAACTCTGCGCTGTCGTAGTTCGCTTCGTTTGGTCCAGGCGCCTTGTTTGGGCCGTAGAGGAGTTGAAAAGCGTTTTCTGGGTCTGGATAGTCCATCCCCCATCCGCCCATGGAGATCTGCAGGTTTCCTTGCTTAGCTTTTTCAAGATAGGCGGGAAACGTGTTGTAGATCACGTTGAGCCTCATGCCGGCCTCTGCGAACGCTTGGGTCAGGAAGTCTCCCATCTGGCGCTGCTCGGACGAGGCTCCGCGCATGTCAAAGTTGAGGACGGGAAGTCCTTTACCTTCAGGGTACCCTGCTTTGACCAGAAGCTCTTTGGCCTTGGCGATGTTGTAATCGTACTTGAGTTTTTGATTTTCAGGCTTTCCAGGAACTCCGGGAGGAAGCGCACTTGAAGCTTTAATCCAGCGGTTGTTCGAAAATAGCTCGATAAATCTATCGCGGTTAAGTACCGACGAGATCGCTTGGCGAAGGGCTTTGTTTGTGCCTACGATCTTATCTTTCATGTTGAACGATACGTAGAAAAAAACCATTCCCTGCTCGACCGACAGACGGATGTCTTTTTTCTGAAGATCCGGAGAGAGTTCTTTCTGGTTCATCATCGCTTGCGAGAAGTTGTCCTTTGGAATTCCCATGCGATCGAGTTCGAAGTTAAGGAACTTAAGCCATGCAGGCTGCTGCTCTTTGATCACGTTGAGCTCGACGCGATCAAGGAAAGGCATCGGCTTACCTGAGTCCGCAGTGAGACCCTGCGAGAGAAACTCGGGGGCTGCGTCCTTAGGATAGGGCTCGCCACGGAAACTCAAGTTTCGCTCCAAGGTGATCTTGTTGCCGCGTTTCCACTCCGCCAAACGAAAAGGACCAGTTCCCACAGCCTTATCGACGAGATTTCCGTCTTTATCTTGATAAGTTTCGACCGCTTCTTGCGCGACTGCCGAGATAAATGGCATCGCGAGAACATAGAGGAGTTGCGGATATTTTTTTGTGAGTTTGATCTCAAGCGTGTGATCGTCAAGCGCTTTGAGGCCCGAGATCTCCTCTTTAAGGAGTGTTGCCCAAAGCTGCTCGCGAGGAGCTTTCTTGAGCTTGTCGGCAAACGCGTTGATTCCGACGATCTTTCCTTCGAGAAACGGCCAACCTGGTGATTGGATCACGGGGTGCGCCATGCGCTTAATCTGCAAAATAAAATCGCGCGCAGTGAGCTCGCGTCCCTTTCCTTGTGTGCTCTTAAAGGCAGGATCGTCGGCAAACTTCACTCCCTTTTTGATCGCAACGGTTACGGTCAGCTCGTCTTTGGAGAACTTGGGCATGCCGTCGGCCAGAAGAGGCTCCAGCTGATAGGGTGAGCTTAAGTAGGAGTATTGATAAAGAGCTTCGTAGATTTGCGGAATCACATCCCAACTGATTGCATCGTACGCTTGCGCGGGATCGATGCTCTTCATGTCATCCGCGTGCGCGCCACAATAGACCTGTGAGCGACCGTCTCCACAGCTTCTTTTCGTGCAGCCGGTGAGCGTGATCAGCATCAGAACGGAGGCCACAAGTGCCAGCCAGACAATGTCGGCGCGAGTCGCTTCCGTGCGGCGTAAGGTTTTTGATTTCATGGGATTAGGGGCTCCTTTTTGAGTGATCGTTCCCGTTGACGGTTTGGGGATAAACCATTTTGGGTGAGGGGTAAATTGGAATTCACAAACGGGCTTAAACTGGCCCCCTTGCGTGTGCATGGCTTCTGAGATTGGTTTGTCTCCTTGAGGACTTACCCCTCTCCACCCCAGGATCTGTCAGATGCGTGGCAAGATCTCTAATAAGTTCAATAACTAAAGCCATCGCCATGCACACGCAAGGGGGCCAGTTTGAGCAGTTCAGGGCGGGACTTAAGTAAAGAGCGTTTTCGCCTGAGCGATCGCCTGATCAAGCCCAGAAGGATTGGTGCCTCCGGCTTGGGCCATGTCAGGTTTTCCACCACCGCGCCCGCCAATGAGGGGCGCGAGCTTTTGAAGGATCTGATTGGCGTCGGCTGCTTTTGGCGCTTTCGGTCCGCGTGCAACGAGCAAAAACGCCTTACCACTCTCAGGCTCCTTCACTCCTAGCACTGCAAGTGCGTCAGGTAGCTTTTGAAAGATCTGATCCGTCATCTCGCGTAGACGCTTCACACCCTGGTTGTCCGGTGAGCACACCACGGCCACGAGTTTTCCGCCCGGGATCGTAACCGCACTTCCCAAGAGTGCATCGACTTCGCCGCCCAGGGCGGCGCTCTCGAGGTTCTGAAGACGAGCTTTGAGGAGCTTTTCGTGATCCGACATCTTCTGAAGGACTTCGGGAATCTCGTCGATCGACGAAGCGCGGAGCGTGTCGCGCACGGTTTTAAGTGCGTCGTCGCGCGCGCGAAGCATTTCAAATGCACCCTTCGAAGTCATGGCGACGATCCGTCGAACACCAGCGGCAATGCCGCTTTCGTTTTGCACTTTGAACAGATGAATGTCGGCTGAGTTTGAGACGTGGGTGCCACCGCAAAGCTCAGTTGAGAAATCCCCTACGCTCACGACGCGGACGACATCGCCGTACTTCTCGCCGAACATTGCAATCGCACCTTTTGCGATGGCGGCTTCTTTGGACATGTTTTCTTTAGAGACCGAATGCGCACTCCAGATGCGCGCATTGATCAGGTCCTCGACCTTGCGGATCTCCTCGGTTGTCATGGCTTGGAAATGCGAGAAATCGAATCGCAGCAGCTCCGGCGTTACGATCGAGCCAGCTTGCTTGACGTGCTGACCTAAAATTTCGCGAAGCGCCCAGTGCAGCAGGTGAGTCGCCGTGTGATTGCGCGCAGTGAGAGCGCGCAGTTCGGGGTCCACGTGTTGCTGGTACGACGATCCGGCTTTTATTACGCCCTTGAGCGGTTTGATTTTCGCAACGATGAGATCGGGCGCAGGTTTCACGACATCAAGCACTTCACCTTCGAATCCCTCGCCCGACACGTGACCGCGATCGCCCACTTGCCCACCGGACTCTCCGTAGAATGGAGTTTCCGAAAATACGACTTCGATCAGGCCCTCGGACGCAGTCTGCGCGCGCACGAGCTCCTCACCTTTACGCACAAGGAGCGCGAGGCAGGCTGAGCTGCCCTTTAGTGAATCGTAGCCGGTAAATTTTTGTTTTTTACCCGCGTCGCGAAGCTCGTCCGAGAGCTTGAGGTAGATTCCGGAAAGCGCTTCTTCGCCGGAGCCTTTCCAGTTCTTGCGCGCCATCTCGCGTTGGCGCTCCATCGATTTCTCAAAGCCCGCCTCATCTGCCGTGAGTCCTTTTTCGCTTAAGATCACGCGCGTAAGGTCTAGCGGAAAACCAAATGAGTCGTAGAGCTTAAATGCAACCTCACCGGAGAGAGTTTTCCCACTACCGAGCTTTGAGGTCTCCTCGTCGAGGATCGCAAGCCCTCGCTCAAGCGTCTTTAAGAACTGCTCCTCCTCGGCGAGTGTCGCTTTCTCGATGAAAGCACGTTTGTCCTTGAGATCCGGATAGGCCTGCGCCATCTGATCGATCACAAAGCCTGCAGTTTTATGAAGAAATGCCCCCTTGAAGCCGAGCTTTTGACCGTGGCGGATCGCACGACGCATGATGCGTCTTAAGACGTAGCCTCTACCTTCGTTCGATGGCATCACGCCGTCGCCGATCAGAAACGCGGTTGCACGCGAGTGGTCCGCGATCACGCGGAAGGAGACGGCATCCTTGGACTTTGGATCGTAGGGGTTGCCGAGGAGCTTTGCAGTTTTTTGCAAAATCTCTTGAAAAAGGTCGGTGTCGTAGTTGGTCGGCGCATCTTGGAGGATCGAAGCAATGCGTTCGAGTCCCGCACCCGTATCGACTGAGGGTTTCGGGAGTGGAGTGAGCTTACCGTCGGCACTTCGGTCGAACTGCATGAACACGAGGTTCCAAAACTCCATGAACCGATCGCAATCGCAGCCGACCGTGCACGTGGATTTCCCGCAGCCGTACTTCTCGCCTCGATCGATGAAGAGCTCTGAACAAGGGCCGCAAGGACCCGTGTCGCCCATCGACCAGAAGTTGTCTTTCTCGCCAAAGCGAAAGATTCGCTCCTTGGGGACGCCTTCCTGCTTGTGCCAGATCTCGGCGGCTTCGTCGTCGTCCTTGAACACGGAGACGTAGAGCTTGTCTTTGGGAAGGCCGAGCTCGTGAGTGACAAATTCCCAAGCAAATCGGATTGCGTCTTTTTTGAAATAATCGCCGAAAGAGAAATTTCCGAGCATCTCAAAGAACGTGTGGTGACGAGCGGTGAAGCCGACGTTCTCAAGATCGTTATGCTTGCCGCCGGCGCGCACGCATTTCTGCGAAGTCGTCGCACGTTTGTAGGGGCGTGATTCTTTTCCTAAGAACACATCCTTGAATTGGTTCATGCCCGCGTTGTTAAAGAGGATCGTCGGATCGTTTTGCGGAACGAGGCCTGAGCTCTCGACGATCGTATGGCCATGGCGTTCAAAGTACTTCAGGAATTTCGAGCGTATTTCTGCACCCTTCATAGCGGAAGTAGTCTATTCCCGAAGCCTCCGAAAGACTTCCCAAAAATTTTGAACCCATTAACTTAATGCATTGCGCTGCGATCGTGGTTGATACTCAAAGGGGCCCTAGGTCTGCGTCTCCGCAAGCCTAGAGCCCCTTTGAAAGGAAGACCGTAAAGTCTAGAGTGAGCTTACTTTTTCGCTGCAGCCTTTGCTGCTGCTGCCATCGAAGCTGCAGCTTGCGCAGCTTTTGCGGCGTTCATCGGTTGAGCGGGCGCCGCTTGAGGCTTGCCCGCAGCTTCGGCACCTGCCGGAGCTTGAGCCGCTTTGATCACGCCGGTCTTTTTCAAGACCTCTTCGCGGACCTTCGGCATCGCTTCTGGATGGTCGCGCAGCCACTGCTTGGCGTTCTCGCGGCCTTGGCCGATGCGCTCATCCTTGTACGTGAACCAGGTGCCGCTCTTTTCGATGACGCCCAAGTTCGACGCCACGTCGAGGAGGTCGCCTTCGGCCGAGATGCCTTCGCCGTAAATGATGTCGAACTCCACTTCCTTGAAAGGAGGCGCCATCTTGTTCTTCACGACTTTCACGCGGGTGCGGTTTCCGATCACGTTCTCGCCATCTTTGATCGCTTGGATGCGGCGGATGTCGAGGCGGACGGAGGAGTAGAACTTGAGCGCGTTTCCGCCGGTCGTCGTCTCAGGGTTACCGAACATGACGCCGATCTTCATGCGGATCTGGTTGATGAAAACAACCAAGGTCTTGGAGCGGTTGATCGAGCCCGTGAGCTTACGGAGCGCTTGGGACATGAGGCGCGCTTGCAGACCCATGTGGGAGTCGCCCATCTCGCCTTCGATTTCGGCGCGCGGCACGAGGGCTGCGACCGAGTCGACAACAACGAGGTCCACGCCGCCTGAGCGTACGAGCATATCTGCGATTTCAAGTGCTTGCTCGCCAGTGTCGGGCTGCGAGATCAGGAGATCGTCGGTTTTGACCCCAAGCTTTCGGGCGTAAGCGACATCAAGCGCGTGCTCGGCGTCGACGAAGGCAGCGATGCCGCCTTGCTTTTGAATCTGTGCGACCGCGTGGAGAGTGAGGGTTGTTTTGCCTGAAGCTTCTGGTCCGTAGATCTCGACGATGCGTCCGCGAGGTAGGCCGCCGATTCCAAGCGCGATGTCGAGTCCTAGAGATCCTGTGGGGACTGCCGCCACCTCTTGGGAGGGCATGACGTCTTTCTCGCCCAAGCGCATGATCGAGCCTTTGCCGAACTGCTTTTCGATCGACTGAATCGCAAGTTCGATCGCCTTGCTCTTTTGGCCTTGATCCATCTTGGTGGGGACTTCTGCTTTGCTGGATTCCATATCTCAGATGCTCCTATACGTGGTGTGCGAGGGCCTGTTGCAGGTCCCTCAAGTTTTAGAAAATGCCGTCGTCACTTCCGGCGCCGTGAGGGTGCTCGGACTTGAGTCCGCAGCACGTTGGTCCTCGCCGCAGAGGGGGCTTTTTCGGCCTTTTTCCGCGGTTTTTTTGAGCCCGACATACTACGGACGGCGTCTTCTAGCAGCGACCGTACCATTAGCAGTAGGGACTGGGAAGCCTCGAGCTGGCTTTTGCGGCGCACGTCTTTGCCTTTTGGTGCATCGAGCTGATGCTCTGTGACATAGACAGAAATCTCCGACTCCGTTGGTGAGCGGCCGACGAGTTTTTTCCAACCCGCCTGACGCATCGCCATTGCCATGAAAGTACGTCCGTTTTGCCCTGCGGGTCCGTCGGGAAAAAGAAAGCCCGTCACTGAGGCCGCGAGATCAGCGCCGTCAGTGACCTGAAGTGCGCGCCAGGCCATTTCGGTTGCGACTTGTGCGTTGACGGCGGCGTTCTCATGCACGGATTTCTCGTCAACTCCAAGCCACTCTACTTTAGCGCTGGGAGCGTAAGTCACAAAGGCTCCACACAAGACCTCAGAGGCGCTTTGAATGGAAGTGAGCGCTGCTGCGACCTGTCCCCCGGTGCAACTCTCGGTGAAGACGATCTTGAGGTTGTGTTTTTTGAGAAATTCGTAGAGCTCTTTTGCAGCCTCAATTAGGGCGTGTTCTGTGGACATGAGAGGAAGTGTAGTCGTTGGCGGCGGAGCAGTCTATGACAGCCTTAAACTGGCCCCTTAGAGTGTGCATGGAGGGGTGAGGGATCGGTTGTGGTAATGGACGTAGATCGAGAGGTGGTCGATGAGTCCTTGCTTGGTTTTCGTCGTACACCAGGTTCTTCGAAAGAGGCGATTGAGATTCGCCCTGAGCATCGCGCAGGTGTGATTGAGCGAGAAGAGAGGATCAAAGCCGATCCTCTTGAGCTCACCCTGACCGGCAACACAGCCGCGGCGGCTGGGAGTGGTGTTATGGTGAGCGCTCGGATGATGGAGTTTGAGGTGGCGTGGATAATGAGGATTTTCATCCGATAGCCAGTGAGCATTTGGAGCGACGACAGGCTTAAGACTCGAAAAGAGCGTGTTCCACCCGTGGACTCGGTGGTCTGGACGATGGCCGTATTTCTTTTGAGCGAGTGCGGAGAGGTGCCCCTTTGCAGGCATTTGTGAGACCTGAAATCCTAAAACTTTCCGACTCTTAGGCTCCACCGCAAGGACAACACTGAGAGGTTTACACTTTGTGTGCTCACTTGTTTCGAGGTCGTCAAACTGGACGGACTTGACGGGGTTTGTCTCTAGAGTTTTTAGCCACTCGCACTGTTTTGCTCGTGCCTGCGTGGCCAAAAACCGAAACTTTCTCACCACAGTCTTTCGATTGGTCCGCAATAGGACGGCTGCTCTTCTTTGAGAGACGCCTGACACAAGAAGAAGCTCTAAAGAGTGATTGAGCTTTCTCTTTTTCTGGCGGTAACAGGAGAGAAGCGTGCCGGATGAAAAGGACCTCCCACACTTCAGACAAACGTAACGCTGGATGCGTTGGCCGTCGGATCGTCGGAAGTACATGCCTCGGCGCACCACAAACTTTGACAAACACTCAGAATCTGGACATTGGCGTTTCATTTCACGCCAACGATTCAATTCCTAAGCCTAAACAGAACCAAACTACAAAAACATCTCCACACTAAGGGGCCAGTTTGAGTTTGCACGGCCCCATCCGCCGAGCAAGACGGTACGAATGAATCGGGATCCCATCCTTGATGAACAAGCGCTCAAAGAGCGTCACCTCTGGAATCTTAAGCTCCGCCGCGCGCGGGTTACTCGCGTGAAGATCCTGGGACTCATCGGTGAGCTCCCAGTTCGCCTGACACGCTTGGATCACATCGCGCATATGCTCAGCATAGCCCGCGTGATCGGTTTTAATTGAGAACGTTCCCCCCGGACGCACAATCCCAGCGCAGCGCCTGAGCCAGTCGGGTTGGAAGATTCGGTTCTTGAGCTGAGATTTCTTAGGCCAAGGGTCTGGAAAAAACAAATACAGATGGTCCACTTCACCCGCAGCGAACATAAAATGAATACGCTCAGCAAAAGCGCGGGCGAAAAATGCATTCCTAATCGCGTGTTTACTGACCTTTTCGGCGGCTCGATAAACCTGTTTAAGTTTCCAATCGATACCGACGTAGATCGATTTGGGGTCGCGCTTAGCCCATTCCAGAAGGACGTGCCCGCCGTTGCATCCAATTTCGACATGAAGAGAGGGGGAGGGGAGGGAGGAGAGTGTGCGCCACTGACCGCGAAGTTCTTCAGGGCGATGATCACCAAAAGCACAGTGGGAGAACTCCTCGAGCTTTTTCCAGTAAGGATTGCGAGAGGGAGGATACTGAAACTCAGGATCAAGGATCGATCGGGTTTGTCTCACGATGGATCCGGGGGGTACCACATTTTGCGCAGATTCGGTATCGGAGGTTGGCCCCCGACCCTCTCTCTCGTCCGCGGAGAGAGTCGGGGGGCCAGAACTAGAGAACCTCACGAATCTGCGTATTCTTCTCAATGTCCTTCGAGCAAACCGGCGTTAGCCGATGAGCTTCATGGCTGACATCGGGGTCTGGTTTGCTTGTCCCAGCATCGCGATGTTGGCTTGAGTGAGAATATTGTACTTCGTCATTTGAGCGGTTTCTTCAGCCATGTCCGTGTCGCGGATTCGGCTGTTTGCAGCTTCCAAGTTCTCACGATAGATATTGAGGTTATTGATCGTGGATTGGAGACGATTTTGTAGAGCGCCAAGTGCCGAACGATTCTCGTTAATCTTGTTGATCGCAAAGTCGATCTTTTCAAGGTTATCCTGAGAGTTTGTCTTGCTGGTGGTTGAGACCCCAGTGACGCCCAGGTTGTCGAGCGTGGCGACTTGCTCTTTGGTATCAAACTTCAGCCGATCTTGAACCGGGTTGTTTTTTGTCCCGATCTGAAGCTCGAGATCCGGAGAAGTTCCGTTGAGCAGCTTGGTACCGTTGAATTCGCTACCGTTTGCGATGCGATCGATTTCAGCCTTAAGGTGCTGAACTTCTTTATCGATGAAGCCACGCTCGGTGTCTCCAATCGAGTCAGAAGCACCTTGAATGGATAGCTCTCGCAGACGGATCAGGATGTTTCCGATCTCGTTCATGCCCCCTTCGGCGACTTGAATGAGAGAGATCCCATCGTTTGCGTTGCGAGTCGCTTGACGCATGGAGCGGATTTCCCCTTTTAACTTCTCGGAAATCGCAAGCCCTGCGGCATCATCGCCTGCACGGTTGATTCGGGAGCCCGAAGATAATTTTTCGAGCGATAGATTTTGCATGTCGCGGTTGTTACTTAAGTAACGTTGCGACGAGAGTGACTGGACGTTAGTAGCAATACGCAGACCCATCTTAGCCTCCTAAGCTGTGGTTCATAAATCTTCCTCCTTGGTTTGGTTTAAGAGTCAGAAGAGGGCTTCTCAGATGGGACTCTTTCCCCCTGAGAAGTCCTGCAATCCATGCCTGACTCACAAAACACTCATCGGTGAGTTTTTTGCCGACTTTAAAAAAACCTTACTGTTTTCAACTACTTATACCAGATTGAAAAAGTCAGGAATTTTCAAGCCCTCGTATTTATGAGGTATTTTGATTCACCTGCTCCGCTAAAAGTGGAGCGAAAAGATGAGAGTTTTCTCTGCTTACGAAAGCTTCAGGCAGGTTTTGCCGATGTCTTTATCGTGCAAAAGAGAACACAAAGAGCCTCACTCGTTGTTGGGCTGGGGATGATGGGGCTGTTGAGTGGTTGTCCGGCAGAGCTCCAGGAGCTCTGTCAAGAAAAGCCTCCGGGAGACTTCGGTCGTAGCGTAGCTTCTCTTACCCAGTTGGATTTCGCTCTCGAGCGCAGAGAGTCGCAGCGCTGGGCAGATTTTGCAGAGGATCGTCTCAAACGGACGCAAGCGTTTCTTCGTCCCGCACGTTCGCTTGAGAACTCGATTGAAGTGCGCTCCCTTCTGCACACTCAAGCGAGTGCATGGGTTGCGTTTTTAAACCAAGTGGAAACCGGAAAGTTTCGGCAGGCTCAGGCCACTTTGATGGAAGCGCGCGAAAGAGAAGAGCGCCTAGCGATGCTCCTCTGTCCGAAACGCTGATCCTGTGCTAGCTCTAGAAAGTGATGTCGCACTACTTTCGTCAACAACGCTGCGGGCGCTGCTCATCGGAAAACCAGTCTTCTTTGGCTTATCGCACGCGGAGATCTTTCGTGCTCGCTCAGTCAAAGCCCCACTATGCGCCTGATGTCCCTTTGCGTTTAGATTCGATCTCTTTCGATTTGGATGTGGATCCTAGAGCAAAGACTCTGGCCGGAAAAGTCGAGCAGTGTTTTACGGTTGTTGCGCCTGAGGTCACGCGCCTGAAGCTTGATCAAGTGGGACTTGAGATTCACTCCGTCGAAGTCGACGGAAAGTTGGTGTCCTTCCATACTGAGGCAAGTGCGCTTGAAGTCGCTCTGCCTCCCACTCGAGCAGGAGCGAAAGTTTCAGTGAGTGTGAAGTACCAAATCCCGCATCCCCCACGCCGCGGGATCTACTTTACAGGTCCTGAATCAGCGTATCCCCAAAAACCTTATCAGACTTGGACGCAAGGACAGGATGAGGATAGTCGATACTGGTTTCCAACGTTTGACTATCCCAACCAAAAGGCCACGCTCGAGATGCGCGTACGCGTCCCGCAGGGATTTACTGCGGTCTCTAACGGAGCACTTGTTGACCAAAAAACTCAAGGTGAGTATTCACATTTTCACTATCGACTCGGACAGCCCATCGTTCCTTACTTGGTGTCGCTCGTTGTTGCGGAGTTTTCGTTCTGGGAAGATTTAGGGCCACGCGGCTTGCCTGTTCAATACTTTGTGGCGCCTGGTCGAGAGGAGGACGGTAAGCGCGCTTTCGGGAACACTCCAAAAATGATCGAGTCTTTTGAAAAAAAGCTTGGAGTCGCATTTCCTTACGAAAAATACGCTCAAACTGCCGTGCAGGACTTTATTTTTGGCGGCATGGAAAACGCCTCGTCGACGACTCAGACGGATCGGACCCTCCATAGTGAGCGCGCACATCCTGATTTTTCAAGCGATCCTCTCGTCTCTCACGAGCTTGCGCATCAGTGGTTTGGCGATCTGGTGACGTGTCGGGATTGGTCGCATGGTTGGCTCAATGAAGGGTTTGCAACTTTCATGGAGCGCGTGTGGATTGAGAGCGCAGTGGGCCCTGGGTTTGGGGCGGAAGAGGCAAAGTACTACTCGTACATGGATCTGCAGGATCACTTTTCTGAGGATCGCACTCTGTATCGTCGCCCCATCGTGTGTAATCAATACGTCGAGCCGATTGATCTTTTCGACACCCATCTCTATCAAAAAGGTGGCTTAGTTCTCAATCTCCTGCGCGCCACACTAGGGGAGCAGACGTTCTGGGCTTGTGTGCGCCATTACTTAAAAAAGCACAGCAACGCTCACGTTGAGACGCTCGATCTAATCCGTGCGATCGAGGAAGTGAGCGGCCGCAATCTGAGACGCTTCTTCGATGAGTGGGTATTTGCTGGCGGGTATCCAGAGCTTGAGTGCTCTTACACTTGGAGTGAGGGCGCGGCTGAGATTGTGATTGAGCAAAAACAGACTTTAGGTCGTGATCGACTTGAGGCAGACGGTGTAGTGACTCCGCTGTTTCACTTAGAGATACCGATTGAGCTGACCTTGCAAGATGGATCGATCATTCGTCACACGCTTCAGATGGAGTCCGTGCGGGAGCGAGTGGTGATTGCGTGCCCGAAAAAGCCAAAGCGCGTGCGTTTGGATCCGGGCGGAAATATTCCAAAAACCCTCAAGTTCCCACGCCCCAAAGAGATGCTTCTCGATCAGCTCATGCATGATCCCGATTGTCTCGGGCGCATCGAAGCTGCTCAGGAGCTTAAGAGCATTGCAGATACCGAGATCACTCGAAAGCTCGGAGAGGCTTTGGCAAACGACGTGTTTTGGGGAGTGCAGCTTGAGATTGCACAAGTTCTAGCCGAAATTGCGACCGCGGCTGCGCGCGACGCGCTTTTGATGGGTTTACATATCCCACACGGTAAAGCGCGTGCTGCAGTTGTGCGCAGCTTGGGCTCATTTAAGGACACCAAGGTCGCAAGTGCGCTTCAGGCTCTCGCTCAAAAAGATCAAAGTGATCTTGTTGAGTCGCAAGCGACTTTGGCTTTTGCTCGTTCTCGTGCTCTTCCAGGTCAGAAAAATCTTGCAGATGCCACGGAATCGTTTTTAAAAAAGCAGAGCGAAAAATCTTCACATCTTGATCTCATCCGTGCGCGTGCATTGCAGGCACTCGCAGAGCTGCCAGGAATTGCTCAAGGAGAGCGCGAAACTGCTCTTGCGTACTTGATTGCCTCCACGCGAGCAGGTGAGGCGGTGGATGCACGCGTTGGTGCAATCCAGGCGCTTGCTCAGATTGCGCGCTCTGCGATCTCATCTGTGCGTGAGCAAGTTTTTGCAGTTTTCACAGAGCTTTCTCGGGAGGATCGCTTTCAGTTGCGACGTGCGCTCGTGGACGCGCTGATCCGCACCGAGCGTCGTGAGGCAGTGGCGCTTTTAGATCAAATTGCAGAGTGGGAGATTGATGGACGCATTAAGCGCGCGGCAGTAGTTGGGGCTGAGACCTTGCGCGTCTCTGGCGATTTATCCGAAACCCTAGCGCAGCTTCGAGTTGATCTTGAGAAACTTCAACTTGAGCATCGAAAGCTTCAGGCGCAAGTTCAGGATCAGCAGGTCAAACGTTAAATGTCTGAACCGCATCTCACACAAGACCTTTGGCTTCTGACACTTTCGGCGAGCGGGATTGGGTTTTTTCATTCCATCACGCCTGCACACTGGATTCCGGTCGTTTTGATGTCAAAAACTCGGAAGTGGTCGATCCCCTCTACCTTAGGCGGAGCCCTTGTTGTGGGTTTGACTCATACGCTTCTGACGCTTGCCATTGCTTGGATTGCTGTTCAGATGCGCCTGCATGAGATTCTGAGTTTCGAGCATGAGATTGAGCGATTCGGGGGCTGGGTGCTCCTTTCAAGCGGAGTCGCTTTTGCGGCTCTTGCGATTGTAAGTCATGCACGTTGTCGGGGACATGAGCATCATGGACCGCACCCCAATGGTCGAAAGCCCGTCTTTTTTTTGTTTTTAGCCGGACTTAATCCTTGCATTGCAGTTTTGCCGATTTTTTTCGCCCTCGCTCCGCATGGATATGCAGCCTTGACCTTAGGATCAGTGACTTTTACGGCGGGCGTTTTGGCAGCGATCCTTGGAGCAAGCACTCTGGTGCGTGCGGGGCTTGCAAAGCTTGATCATCCTTTTTTAGAGCATTACGGGGATGCAATCACGGGTGTTGGGATTGCTCTTGTGGGGACATATCTTTTGTTTTTAGCGGGCGCTCATGCGCACTGACCCTCTGACTTGAAAAACGATCCCCATTTGGGGTAAGGCTTGCCGCATGCCGCTTTACGAATATGAGTGCCATCAGTGTCACAAGGTTTTTGAAGTGATGCAGAAGTTTTCTGACGAACCGCTTAAAGAGTGCGAGATCTGTCAGGGGCCAGTGAAAAAACTCATGAGTCTTAGTGGTTTTGCCCTAAAAGGGAGCGGCTGGTACACGACGGATTACAAAAAAGGTCAAACAAAAGGTCAAACAAAAGATCAGACAGAGTCGGCCTCTTCATCCGTATCTTCAGCTTCCCTAGCCCAACAAGATGCTTCGTCTTCGACGGCCACAAAGAAGGAGTAAGCAAACTAGCTCTGAGCGCTCTTGTCTTGGCCTAACTCCCAGAGCCGCTCAAAGCTAAACATCCCAGCTTGGTGTCCATCGGACCACTGGATCCGCAGTGCGTAGCGTCCGACGAGTTCGACTTGGAGGGGTTTTACTCCTGCAAGGACGTCTTCGCGCCGGATCATGCGCTCTCCGGTGAGCTCGTTTACGCATCCCGCGCATGGGCACTGAAAGCGCAGCTCCTCATAGGGGATCTCAGCACGCTCGCCTGTGTTCCATTTGAGAAGCATGCTCGATGAACTTGCAGGCAGTACTTGGGTGGGAAAGCGATGATCCATGCGTGAAAAGCATAGCTCCTTACGTCTAGAAAGCGCAAGCTTCTGAAAGCTTTGAGCGGGTCAGAGAGGACACATTTTTAAGCTTTGTTCACCTGAATAACAAATACGCGAAGCGCGAGAGGTGTTTCGCGCTCGTTTGGCCTTATCTCCCGTTTCAGAGTCGGCATCTGGATTGCTTTTTTTGAGGGGGCCCAGGACGTCGCTCGTTGGCTTCGTGAGAGCGCGCAGACGTTGAAAGCTGAGCCTCTTAACACTGAACTCCAATATCAGCTTAGCTTTGTTCTAAGAGAGCTGAGTGATCGTCTGGAGCGCTTGGAGCGAGATCCAGGTTTTGTACGACAACAACTCAGCATCTTGCGTGGCGGAGCACGAGATGTCCTCTCGCACGTGTCTCAAAGTTCGGACGAAACACCTTCGCTTTGGGCAGTGACTCTCGTGGAGCGAACTGCTGCGCGGGAAGAAGCGTTTTTCCCGATGAAAGAGCGTGGACAGATGTTGCGCACTCACTTTAAAGAGACGCTCGCTTTACTGGATCAAGGCTCTATCTCTCCGCAGGCGCGCGGCGGCATTGTGCGAGGTTTAACTGAGTTTGGTAAAAAAGAGCGTCGCGCAGGAGGAGAGTTTTTAGATGCAGAGATTTATCAACTACTTGTGCGCGAAGCGCGCTCAGGAGATCCTGATCTCAGTCGTCAGGCTTCGCGCGAGTTGGTCTCTCTTGTAGAGGGGCTCCCTGCCCCGGCATTAAAAAAGTTTGATCTCGTAAATGACGCCAATGCATTAATCGATCATCAGCTCGTAGCAGCGGATCAAAATCGCTATGCTTATCCATCGATGAGAGAGCTGACAAAGATCCTTCTGGTTGTCGTCGAGAAGGAAAGTTCTCCTCAATCAGCGCGTGCGCTTGAGATTTTGGAAGAGCGCCTACGATCCGTTGGGATTACGCAAGAGTTAAAGATTGAGATGCTGAGCATGATTGCGCGAGTACAGAAAGCGCGTCCCTTGCTTTACGCGCGCCTGTTTCATGCAGACGCAAAGATCGCTGACCAATCGCTTGAGCTCGCGCTACAGAGTGCGCGAGACGAGCGAGAAGTAAAAGATCTCTTGGATCGGATCAACACCGAGATGGCCCAGCGATCCGAAGAGGAGCAGCGCACTTTCACGGATCGTCTGGTCGCTAATCTTGGGAGTTACTCCAGTAGCGCGCGCGTTGCCTCAGTTGGAATCCTCGATGCACTTTTGCGAAAAGATTTTTCTCCAGGCGACATCGAGGCAATCCAAGCTCGTCTTAGTTGCCAAGAGAAAGTTGACAACGTCTCCGTCGTTCTGGGTGGAGCGGAGTCTGTGCTTGGGATATTGACTCTGATGGATGGGGTAAGCCGATCAGGAGGCAAGGTTCCGATTGGAGCAACCTACAATGCTGCTCGGACCAAGGTCGAAATGATAAAGACCTACAAGCGACAGGGACCCCAAGAGATCGCTCGACTACAAAAAGAGATCCGCACTCTTTATCTTGAGAAAACCTCGGGACGCCCTCTTTCGGTTGGAGCGATTTCGTCTCAGTGTGTTGAGCCTAAGGCTCAAGCCGAGTCAAGCTCTGCTCCACGGACACAAGCTTTAGGTACTGTGGATCGAAAACCGGCAATCGTTCGGGGATCTCTGGGGCGCTAACCGACTCTCGTCCTGGCCGTTTTCACCGTTGTCATTCTCTGGCTTTTGTCTGAGAATTCTTAGGCTTGGCCACTACCAAAAACCTGACAGCCCACGTCACGGGTCGCGTAAGCGAGACGATTTCAGACCGACTGCAGAGCTTGGGTGATTACACTCGCTTTGTAGGGCATGCGCTGAAGTCCACGCGCACGCTGTGGAGTCGCTTTCATCTGCTCATCAAGCAGTGTGAGATCATCGGAGTTTCCTCGACGGGAATCATCGTCGTAGCCGCTCTCTTCATGGGTGCGGTTTTAGGCTACCAGCTCTATCTCTCGTTCAAACTCTTTGGTGCAGAAGCGCTTCTGGGCGCGACGGTCGGTGTCTCGTTGTTTCGAGAGCTTGCGCCTGCGATGACTGCCATCATGGTGACGGGACGCGCGGGCGCTGCGATGGCAGCTGAGCTTGCTTCCATGCGCATCTCTGAGCAAATCGACGCACTTGAAGTAATGGCAGTCGATCCTGTGGAGTACTTAGTTACTCCACGTATTATCGCGGGTACTTTAATGCTGCCACTGCTTGGATTTCTGTTCGCGATGGTCGCCTCAATCTCGGGCGCGTATATTGGTTGCGGGGTGATGGGCTTGCCGTATCCGATCTACTGGGAGCAGTGGGCAAAGTATATTGACCTGATCGACTTGATTCATTGCACGCTGAAATCGGCGACCTTTGGATTCATCATGACTTCGATGGGCTGCTATTTTGGGTTTCATGCGCGCGGTGGTGCACGCTCCGTAGGGTTTGCGACTCGCGATACCGTAGTGGTGAGCTGCCTCTCGATTCTTTTTGCCGACTACATTCTTACTTCGATTCTTCCCTTTGGCTACAATTGGCTCAAGGTGACCTAAGCTAAGGACTTCAAATGAGCAACTCCACGCATACTGTTTCCGTTAAAACGAGCATGAAAGTCGGGATCTTTACTGCATTGGGTTTAGGTCTGATTGTGCTCGTCACTGTCTTAATCAATGACAAGCCCTTCTGGTGGCGAGCCTGTCAGCTTGTGCACATTACAGTTGAGGATGCGACTGGGCTTAAGGTGCGCTCACCTGTGCGCTCACGAGGCATCCAAGTGGGGTACTTGCACTCGGTCGGGCTCTCTGACAAGGACGTGCGCTTGGGGATCTGCTTGACTGCTCCGGTTGAAGTACTTCCTGATACGCGCGCGTACTTAAAGGGCGAGGGTTTTTTAGGGGATAAGTTCGTCGAGCTCAAACCTCTCAAATACACGGGGCGTGATGTGATCATTAAGTCGAGCTTAGATCGAGTGCTTGAGCTTGTGGTTCCTACCGCGTACGCTGAAGAAGAGCCTCAAACACGTGCAAATGCCAAAGACATCCCCATGGGAAGCGGCAACTCGCAAGACATGCAAGCGGTGGTGGGACGCGTCGATAGTTTGGTCAATGAGCTCACAAGTCTCACCAAACAAATCCAAGACGGCATCAACCCAAAAGATCTGCGTAATACACTTCAAAAACTCAATATCACCCTTGAAAACGCCTCAAAAACGCTCTCCCCTGAAGGAGGGCTTACAATGACAGCGCAGCGCACGCTCTCAAAGCTTGAGGATGCAATTGAGCAAATGCGCGACATGATGACTCGTGTGAATCAGGGCAAAGGCTCCGTGGGCATGATGCTCAACGATCCAAGCTACGCAGAGGAGATTAAAGAGGCGATTCGCAACGTGAACAAATTGCTCTCGCGCGTGGGGTCCATGCGTTTGATTGTGGATCTGGGCACTGAGCGGATCCCTGTGTATGAGGATGCGCGAGGGTGGTTTCAGCTGGGGATCTGGCCCACTCGCGATCGTTACTATTTGGTTGGGATTACGTTTGATCCCCGTGGAAAGCTCACCTCCAACACCACAACAACGACGACGGGCTCGGTCTCTACAACAACTCAAACGACAACCGTTGAGCGTGGCGCCACGCTTTTGACTGCGATGTTAGGAAAAGTGATTCGCCGCAGACTCGATCTCTCCGCAGGAGTGCTGCATGGGGATGGAGCCGTGGGGGTGGCTGTCCTTCTTGGGCCTGAGGACGAGGAAGAGCGCTTTCGGATCTCCCTCGGAGGCTACACGCGTCAGGTCGGTGCGAACTCAGGCGCCCAAGTCAACTACCGAAGCGCTCTGCAGTGGGCCCCTCTGGGTGGGCCGTACTTGAAAACCCTCTATCTGCGTGCAGGGGTGGACTCGTTTTCGAAAATCAACGGCAAGCTCGCTTACGCCTTCGGGGCGGGGCTAAGTTTTGATGATAACGATATTAAGGTCTTGTTTTCATTCCGTTAATTAGCCTAAAAGTAAGAATTTTGACTCTTAGTGTTAAGTGACCTAAACTATTAGGGAATGAGAGTATTTCCCATCGTTCTGTTGGTGTGCTCGGGGTGTTTTGGACAAGGAGGCTCAGCCCAACTCTCAGAGGCGGGTGCTCTGATGTCGGGAGTGCAAAAGCTTGCAACGGTCGAGGAGAGTGCGAGTTTCGCGACGCGCTGCCAAGAAGCTGCTCTGCAAGTGCATTCGCTTCAGTTGCCAACGATGGAGGGGGTCTCAAGGTTCAAAGGTTGTGCGGGCCCCTTGGATAAAGAGAGCATGCAGTTTCATGTTGATGATTCAGGTTCCTACTGCGCGATCCCCTACGCGCGCTCTTTGGAGGGGGAGTACGTGTTGATGCAGAGTGATCTTGAGGCAGGATATGCGGCTGAGTGCGGGCCGGGGTCACGCGGCTTTGTGTTTGCGACAACAGGTGGCGAGGGTGTTTTCTTAATCCCTGAAAGTGCGTTTGCGGGATGGACCTCTGCCGTACGCGCTCTGCCCGATGCGCAGGACCCAAATGCGATTCAATACTCAATCGACGCAGACGAAGCGCGTGCCCTCTCGCTTGGAGTGTTTCAGTTCTGAAGCACTTCGCTGACTTGACGCGAGCTCAATCCCAAGAGGTAAAACACGGAGCGCAGATTGCGTTTAGAGAGCGCTAAATCCGCGCGCTCGCTCACGACCGGCTTTGCTGAAAACGCGATTCCAAGCCCTGCTTTTTCAAGCATGAGCAGGTCGTTTGCGCCGTCTCCAATCGCGATCACTTGATCAAGTGAGATCTGCTCTTGTTGTGCAATGACGTCCAAGAGATCGGCCTTGCGTTGTGCGTTGACGATCGGCGGGATCACGCGCCCTGTGCACTTGCCGCTTGAGTCAAACTCGAGATGGTTTGCGTAGGCGTAGTCGATTTTGAGCTCAGACTTAAGTCTCTCTGTCACGTCGGTGAATCCGCCTGAAATAATCGCAATCTTATAGCCGAGCGTTCTTAAGACTCGGATGAGCTCGCGCGCGC
>JBILEK010000058.1:0-17589 GCA_044352155.1 Bdellovibrionia bacterium | reverse complement strand
TTTTACAAACTGGCCGCATCAATTGAGTAAAGGTTAGAGTCATCACAAGCCTCTGATTCTATAAGATAAGTCATCGCGCACAGGGATTACAGAAGCGATCCTCGGTGCTTTACTCAATTGATGCGGCCAGTTTGGGAGCTTTTCTTCTCAATCATTGCATGATGTGCGAAATCTCCATTATGCGCGTTTTTCGATGGTCGCGAGCCTGTGCTGCGGTGCTTTTTTTAAGCTCGACGTTGATGATTGCAAATGTGCTTTTGGTGTTAAGCCAAACGCTCGCGCTCGTTTCTCAGCGCGCATCCAAAAAGATAAGTCGAGAAATTGGCAATGCCTGGTGGTCTTTGTGCGTCTGGGTATCGGAGTCCTGGTATGGGATTCGGCCTGTGTTTTCGGGAGATCAAGTGCCCGCGCGTGAGAATGTGCTTTTGATCTGCAACCATCAGCAGATGCCGGATATTTTGTTTCTGTTCAGTCTCGCAATTCGAAAGGGACGCTTAGGCGATACGAAATGGTTTCTGAAGTCTCAGCTGCGGTGGGTTCCAGGGATTGGCTGGGGTCTTCACTTTTTGGATGCCCTTTTTGTCAAACGCGACTGGAATCGGGACCGCGCCATGATCGATCGAACTTTTGAAAAGTTTATTCGGCTTAAAATCCCTCTTTGGCTGATCTCGTTTGTGGAAGGGACGCGGATCACACCCGAGAAGCTGCGCAAGAGCCAAGAGTTTCAACGCACTCTTGGCTCTGATCCGCTTCAACATGTTCTGTATCCTCGCACTAAAGGTTTCATCGCATCGGTTCAGGGCCTGCGCTCCCATCTCGATGCTGTCTATGACGTCACGCTCGCCTATCCGGGAGGAGTGCCTCATCTTGCAGATGTGCTTTTAGGTCACGTGCAATCGTTTCATCTTCATTTAAAGCGCTATGAAATGCCCACGCTTCCGGAGAGTGAGACGGACTTAAGCGCCTGGCTCGTACAGAGGTTTCGCGAGAAAGACTCGCTCTTAGAGCGATTCAGGCGCAGCGGCTCTTTGTCGTAAAAAATGCGAGGAGCAGATCGGAAACTCGTTAGCGCTAAGCTGCGCGCTTCTTTCCGGCATCCACTTCAGCGCCGAGACTGAGATCGAGATCTTGGAAGCGCGTCGTGCGGTTTCGGCCTCCGTGCTTGGACTGATAGAGCGCCTGATCGGCTGACTCGATGACTTTTGCCATCGTTTTGCCGTCTTCTGGAAAGCTTGCGATCCCAACACTCACGCTCACGCAACCCAGCGGCTGATCCGCTGCGAACGCAAACGCATGCGACTCAATCGCTTTACGCACACGCTCGGCGAGCGTCGTCGCCCCTTCCCACCCCACGCCAGCGCATAGAACGACGAACTCCTCGCCCCCGTAACGCGCAGGAAGATCCGTGTTCCGACAATGCTCACGCAAGATGCGCCCCACTTCTCGCAAGACAGCGTCCCCTGCTGGATGGCCATTCCGGTCATTGTAGTGCTTAAAGTGATCAACGTCGGCAAACACAATTGAGTAAGAGCCCCCGTAGCGCTCAACTCGCTCGTGCTCTTTTTTGTGCTCAGACCGAAAGTGCCGAACGTTTGAGATCCCCGTAAGCTCATCGGTCACCGAGAGCTGCTCGAGTTTGGTGTTCGCAGACTTTAACTCCTCCAGATAACGCTCTGCTTGGGCCTCAATCTCGCGCGTGCGCGTGACGTCTTTTGCGAGGATCTGGAGTACTTCTTTTCCATCGGAGAGCTTCAATGCACAGGCTGTCACTTCCATCGTGAGCCGTTGCCCTTGAGTGGTGAGCAAAAAGGCATCAAACTGGCGTGGATAGTATCTGCGACGCGCGATCCGGACGGACTTCTCAAACTCTTCCCGACTATCATCGGAGACGCGATCGAGCAGGTTGTGATCCTGAAGGGCTTCACTCTTAAGCCCCAGCATGCGCTCGGCTGCAAGATTGCAGTCTAAGAGCTTAAGCGTGTCGAGATCAGCGAGGAGCGCACAATCGGCGAGTCTCTCAAAGAGATCAAAGTAGTTCCCCAACTGACTTGGCCGCGCGTGACCGCTTGAAGGAGCATCTGCCATTGCTTCTCTTTTCGACCAAAAGGCCTGGCCACTAAAGAAGCACAAGCTAGCTCTGCGTCAATGGAGTAAAGGCGAGAGTGGTCGTGGATGTTTCGAGAAGATTGATGCAGCCAGTTTGTGAAGCCCCTCTGTCAACGCTCTGACGCCAAGCAATTTGACCACGCTCAGCTGAGCGAGCCCAGCACTTGGTCTCTGATCTGAGCGTCGAGTCCATCGATCTGCTCAATGAACCGAGCAAGCTCAGGCATGAGCTCCTCAACGCTGCGATCCGAGCGCTTAACGACTGTAGAACTACGGTACCCAGCACCTCGATCGCGCTCATCCTCATCTGCAATCTGCTCCACTCGAGGGGTCATCCCAGGTGCGCCTTGGACGACGTTGCCAAAAAAACTCACTTGATAGCGCACGAGCTCTCCCGAAGGTGAAATCACGACTAAGAACTCGCAATTACGATCTCCCATCCAGCAGCGCGTAGATCCTAACGGATCTTGCTTGAGTAGGTCAGATCGGATCTCCGTCATCTTAAGAGAACCAAGCTCAAGCTCAAACTGCTTCCGAATGCTGAGCAAAAGCTCAGAGGGAGGAGCCAAAAACTCAAGTCCAGCAAACCCCTCGCGCACATAAGCGACGCGTGCGCGGAGTAAAAAAGTTCTCTCCCCCAGGCGCAAGCTCAGGCTTGTAACCCGGTCTTTCACTAAAATCTCAGGAGCAAACTTGCACACGCCAATGCCGCCGACTGACAGATTGGCAATCTCAAACAACACTCCGCTCTCACTCTTTAACTCAACATCATGAAACTTCAGGATCCGCACGCGAGGATGCTGACGTGGAGTTTTTGCGTGACCCGAGGGCTGCTCCTTCACCGTGTCTTTCGCAAAAAGCTTGGAGAGAAATGACATCTTTAATTTTAGTCACTTTCTCCACTTGATCGAGCAACCCATCGAAGGAGTCTGATCCGTGGGCGGAGGTTTTCTCTCCAAGATGCACTCCACCGCATGAGCAAGATCTCGCGAGCGCACTTGAGAGGCATCCTTCCAGCTATCATCAAGTCTCCCGCGGTAGCGGAGTAAAAACTCTTGTCCCACATTCTCAAACGCATACAAGTCAGGAGTGCACACAGCACCATAGGCGCGCGCGACGTCTTGAGACTCATCGTAGAGATACGGAAAAACGTATCCCTTTGCGCGTGCGCGACTCCGCATCTGCTCGAAACTATCGTCAGGATAAGCGATCGCATCGTTGCTTGAGATCCCAATCAACTGAGCTCCGCGCGGACCATACTCGCGAGCAAAATCATTTAAGCGGTCATCAACGGCCTGCACATAAGGGCAATGATTGCACATAAACACCACCACAAGAACGCGAGCGTCGTGAAAGTCTTTGAGCGAGTACGTACGCCCCTCGGTGGATGGGAGCAAAAAGTCAGGAGCTTTACGCCCCAAGGAGTCGGGCAAAGATGCAGTGAGCGCCATAAAAAGCAAAATACTTTGAAATCGGGATCAAGGCTTCTTCTTTTTTTGAGGCCCACGGAACTCAAGTTCGGTCGGGATATTTGAGCCATCAAGAACGACGTTATCGCTCGCCCCTTGTTTTTTGACGCCAGCAGGAGCAATCGGAGTGACCGTCTGGTTTAATTCGTCTGCGCCATCGAGCACGATCTGTTTACTAAAAATGCGCGATGAAGTGGATTTGTCCTGATCGTCGGGTTGGGGCTTGTTATCGTTTGGGTCTAAAAAGAGCGCTTTGTTGTTTCGAAGTGCCGACACATCTCCGGCCTCATATCCGAACTGATCTTTCAAAAGCGCTTTCCCATACTCCCAAGTCGTGCGGATATAGCTATCGTAGGCGGGGTCGATTGTTTTTTCGGCGATCTGTGCCGCTGCACGCGGAGATCGATCCGGACTCTTTTTGTATTGAAGGTAAAAGTCGCTAAACGAGTTGAGATAGGCCTGGGTCGCATTAAACTGCTCAGCAGAGTGCGCCGACAGCGTAAGAAACACAGCACAACATCCGCAAAGAAATCCAACTCGTTGAGACTTGCTCGCTGCTTTGATTTTTTTCACTCTCCGCCTCCCCCGCGGTGGGTCAGTTTTGCCACAGGCGTCCTCTGAACTCTGAAGTGCTGCGCACTCTTTAGTTGAGTGTTATTGTCAACTTTACTTTCTCACGCTATTCTATGTCGAGGACTTTCTTTCGGGGGTTTTAAACATGGGTTTTTTTTTCGCTCTAATAGCGCTGGTTCTGCAGATCCCTTTGTCTCACGCGACAGGCAACAGCGAGGAGTTTTACATGGGAGAGCTTGCTTTACCGTGCCAGAGTTTTGATCCCGAGAAAAACGTGTGCTCCATCGGTTTACGTCCCTGCGACTCGTGGAAGGCCCAAAACGGAAAAAACATCTCCGGCGTAAAAGAGGATCTCATCAAGAATCTCGATCAACGCTTTAAGCTCATTCGCGACGGGCTTGAGATGGACAAAACGCTTGTTCTTTACCGCGCAAGTGACGAAGACCGCGCGAAATCTGGCGGCCATGATCTCATCTTAGATGCGCGCGGAGGCGGTAAGAGAGGATTTGTTGCCGTTATGGATCTAAAGGATGTGAGCAACAAAAACTCCTTTGAGCCCTACGACGGAGGCCGAGCATGCAACCCGTTATCAGACCAGATGCGACGCACAGGACGAAAACATCCTTACTCGGGTGCTGCAGAACGAGTGCGCAATGATACGACCCGCGGCTCAGTGAGTTGCGGCTTTCCAGGATATACCGACCGCTCGGGCAATAACTATCTTGCAGGTCAAGAAGGACAAGACCGACCTGGCAACCGCGTGAGCCTTGAAATCTCCTACCGAAAAGGGGCCTGGCTTGCTGCACAAGACTGCTACCTTGCTCAAGTGAAAAAAGAGATCCAAGAAAACAAGTTCACCGTCCGATCTCCCGCCTGTAAAGCGATTGCTGCGGACATTCGAAAGCTCTACACCGGAGTAAAGGGCCTGGGCGACTCCGTAAGCATCGCGATGGAAAATGGGGCAGAAACTAAAAATCTCTGCTCAAAAGCTGCTCTTGAAGCGCAAAAGCCTGTTCCTGATTTTTGTAGTGCTGACGGCGGATCGGAGAAAGAGCGCATTGACTACCAAATCACAGGCTGTCAGCTCGCTGCGATGCGCTCCAATATCGAAGCAGCCTATGTCGAGCTTGCAAGCTGCGAAATCAACGCGCGCGCACTTGAGGCGCGCAATATCGCCTTTGTAGATAGCGGAAAAGAAGCAGCCCAAAGAGATAGTCAGTTCAGCAAATTCTATGAAAAATGGCTCGTCAAAGGACAAGTCGTTCAGAAATACAGCTCTTCACCAGGTCCCGCGTGCGAGGCGCGCGCAGAGAACTTTGCTCGCTCCAAAGGAGGACGTAAATGCCGCAGAGCTTGCGCAGAGGCGCATGGAGCGCGCGAAGCTTCGCGATGCTATGATGAAAACATCGATCGCCTGTGGATTCAGTTTTTAAAATACCATTTTCCTCAAAATGGTGCGTGTAAGCACACCTCCAACCAAAAACCAGCACCTTCTCAATCGATGCCCTTGGAATTGCTTTTGGGCTCGCTTGTGCTGCCTCCGATCCGTCGTCGGCGCAAGCTCCCCGTCTCCGTAGGCCCAAGCCTCATCATTGTGGGCATGGCTTTTTTCTGGGCTGCGTGCGGCGGAAGTAAAGGAGGTAGCCAAGGCGTCGCGCAATATCCTCCTTTTGAAGCAGTGAGTAAAAACAATACGCCCGAAGACGACAACCTCCGACTCCAAGAAAACCAAAAGGGAGCCGCGGACCGAAACAACGCCGCTCTTTCAAATGCGTTTGAAGCTGATCGGCTGGTCTCAGGGGCAAACAAGCAAACGGGAGAGTCCATGCAAGCAGCTGCAAAAGCAGGTGCGTTTGATAAAAAAAATGTCGAGTTCAAAGGACGATCCGCGATCAAAGGAGGAGCGAACTCTTCTGAAAACAACACAAAAACCGCAAGTGCAGGAGGGGGAGGCGCTGGAGGGGGAGGCGGTGGTCTTGGTGGATCAACTCTCAGTACCGATCCAGGGAGTCTCCTCACTTTGCAAGGAGATCCAGGCGGCATGGTTGAAGATGCGAACGCCGCAGGAGGACAGTACTCGGGCGGAAACTCGCGAGGCGGAGCAGGTACTCGTCGATCCAAGAGCGATAACCTTTTCGGAAGTAACTCGCTTGAAGGCGCGGACTCGTCCATGCAGTTTGGAAACAATAAAAAAGGTGACGTAAACGCGATGGGCTCTGAGGATCCTGCCGATTACTTTAGCCGGATCGGAGTGTTTGAAAGTATCTTCAAACGCGTGTCGAATCGTTACCAGGAGAAGTCACGCGCTTGGGCAACAACGGATGCGGCTGAAGTTGCAACTCCACCACCACCCGTGGTCAAGTAGAGAGTCTGCGGCTCACTCGTGTGTTGCGCGAGACGTTTGCCAAACCACGGCTCGCCACTCCCCCTTTGCGAAAACCCGAGCCCGCCCTCGCTTTGGCTCAAATGCCGCGCAAATCTGCGCGACATCGCTCTCAATCAGCCCCGAGAGGATTAGAAACCCTTCCTCACTGCACGCATCCAAAAGGGCTTGCGCGTGCTCCAGTAAAACTGGTTTTAAAATGTTCGCCAGGACTCCCGAGTACGGCTCCTCGCGCTTCGGACGCTCTGAGAGAAAAACCAGTTGCTGCTCCTCAAGCCCGTTCAGACGCGCATTTTCGCGCGCGTTCTCGTTGGCGAGCGGATCGATTTCCACTCCCCAGACTCGCGCCCCCCTCCGAGCCGCTGCAATCGACAAAATTCCAGAGCCTGAGCCAAAATCGAGGACTTCTCGCCCCGTTAGGTTGCCCTCTCTTCCCAGCGCCTCAAGACAAAGCTGTGTCGTCTCGTGTGTTCCAGTGCCAAAACCGGCTCCAGGATTGAGTAAGATACGGGTCACTCCCGGAGCTAAAGCTTTCTCTTGCTCCCAAGGCGGAACAATCTCCCAATGCGGGGGGATCTCAATACCGCGGTAAGATTTTTTCCACTCCGCATCCCAGTCTTGATCCGCGACGCGCTCGGGAGGCGCGACTTCTGTAAGAATTCCTCGCTCCAAAAGATAACTGCGCGCGCGTACAGCCGATGCCTCATCCGGAAAATAAAGCTCCGACACAAGATCCACTTGCTGCCCAAGCCAGTCGCGCTGATGCGGAGCCACATCCGAGTCGACTACCCAGGCCGTCGCCTCAAGCCCCATGCGAGCGGCGTCCTCAGCTAGCAGCGTTCCCTCGTGAATCCCCTGAAGCCCAAAAGCACTCAGCTCCGTCCAGATCCGCTCGAACAACTGCTCGCGCCGATCGCCCGAAACTCGCGCCCTCAAGCGATAAGTCACACTCACTCGGTAAATTCGCCGCTCGTCACCTTTGGAGTGACTTCGGTGCTTTTGTGCTCTGATGTACTCTCTTGGGTACGAGGTTGGGGCATACTCTGGAGGGGCTGTAATGGTGCACCTGGGGATGGACGCTCCCGATTGGGTCCTCCTCCCCCACGGCGACCGCCGCGTCGATGACGACCACCACCGTTGCCGCCGCGTTGAGAGAAGCGATTTTGCTGCGATCCACCGCCACCATTCCCGCGCCCAAAACCGGAGGGCGTGGGCTTGCCTGAGAGCGCCGCATCTTGAGCTGCTTGTGCGCGTAAAAAAGCGAGACGATCCTCCTCGTCAAACTCTTCAGGTTTCGGCGTAATCGCATCACTCTGCACCCGATTACCCACCGAGTCCGCATCCTGAATCGGAGCGGAACTCACGTTTGGAATCTCGTGCTCCGGCGGTAGAACGCGCTCTCCCTCTCCCTCAGCGCCTCCGAGCTCTACGCGCGGCTTTAGAACGATCTTCGTAGGATTAAGCGGAGCACTCTCTTTGGGCGCACTGGAGCGATCGCGATCACGGTCGCGCCCTCCACGATCTCGATCACGACCACTCCGATCCTTACCGCCACGCTCGCGATCGCGGTCGCGCCCTCCGCGTCCACTTCGGCCGCCCGAGAAACGTCCGCGTGAACGATCCTCTCCACCTCGGGCTTGAATCGCTTTGCGTTGCGTGACTGACATGGGCTGCACCCGATCCCCAACCACCTCAAACTGCTCGCTATGGAACTCGTAGTCTGCCTGAAGGTAGATCTGCTTCTTAAATCGTTTTTCGAGTTGATCGAGAGTGTCACGCTCATCGATCGCCAAAAAATCAATCACTTCAGGATGCGCTTTGACTAGCACTTTTTTGGAATCTCGATCCACACTCGCTCGCTCAATCTCTCGCAAGATCTCGTAAGCAACCGTGTTCTTGGATTTCACGTAACCTTTGCCCTCACAATGCGTGCATGGCGTGCACAAGGCGCGTACGATCGTGTCTCGCGTCCGCTTACGGGTCATCTCAATAAGACCTAGATCCGACATCTTGATGATCGACGGTCGCGCGCGATCGTGCTTTAACGCGTTTTCAAGCGCACGATAGACACGGTGCCGGTTCTCCTCGCGCTCCATGTCGATCAAATCGATGATGATGATCCCGCCACAATTACGAAGCCTGAGTTGGTAGGCAACCTCTTCGACGGCTTCGAGATTCGTTTTAAGAATCGTGTCTTCAAGCGAGCGCTTTCCAACAAAGCGTCCCGTATTGACGTCGATTGCAACCAAGGCCTCGGCCTGGTCGATGACGATATAGCCTCCGGACTTGAGCCAAACCTTTCGCTCCATCGCGCGGTGAAGCTCATTAGAAATCCCATAAGAATCAAAAATCGGTACGTCTCCCTGGTAGAGCTCAATGCGCTCTTCGAGTTCAGGCGTAAATCGACGCACAAATTGCTTGAGCTCTTGATAGTAGTAGCGCGAGTCGACAATGATTTTCTGAATGTCTTCAGTCACCCAGTCTCGCACGGCTCTGAGGACGGAGTTCAGATCTTCGTAGACGAGCGCGGGGGCTGAGACTTCGTTCGCCTTTGAGATGATCTCTTCCCAAATCGACGCAAGATAATCGATGTCTTGCTTGATCATGATCTCAGACTCTTTGCCGCCACTTGCCGTGCGAACAATGAACCCCATCTTTTTGGGGCGTACGCGATCGACAAACTGGCGAAGCTTTCGGCGCTCCTCATCGCTTTCAATACGACGAGACACTCCAATATGATCAATGGTTGGCATGCAGACGAGATGTCGACCTGCTAACGAAATATGACACGTCAAGCGCGCGCCCTTGGTTGAGATCGGATCCTTTGCGACTTGAACGAGGACTTCTTGCCCCTCTTTGAGAAGTTGATCGATCGTCACGCTGTGCTTTGGGCCGCGCGCAGAGCCACCGCGCGATGGAATTCGTCGATCCCGCGCGCGCTGCTGTTTCCACTCGGGCATCTTGGCGCGCTGCTGATTGACGGTCTGGGTCTTCACCGCCGCAAGACTGGGACTTCCGGTCGATGCGGGGGGCGAGCTTTCTTCGGATTGCACTGCTTCAGTCGGAGTATCCCCTTGCTCGAAGGACTCTGACATCGCTGAGCGATCCGACTCGTCAGGACCCACAGCCTCCATCTCTGCAATCGCATGATCTGGGAGCTGCTCGGGGCTTGAAGTTTGCTCGTTCTCTTCACGCTCGTCGTTACGACCCCGCTTACCGCGACCCCGCCGTCTGCGACCTCCGCGCGGAAGGAGCTTGGAGAGAGCCACTGCGATCTTAAGCGGGCCAGAGCTTGGGGGGGGAGGAGCACTTTCGTCCGAAGGAGACTCAGAGACTGAGACCTCATCCGATTGAAGCTCTTCAGTGTTCGGTACGGGTTCAGCGACCTCTTCAGCGCTCTCCGATGCGACAAACTCCTCGGCCTGCGACTGGATATCTTGATCGTTCTCTGACTCAATCTCTTCATCACTCTCACTGGACTCAAACGCAGCGCTTTCCTCAGGCTCTGATTGCTGTGCGAGTTCATGAGGCTCCGCCAGGGCGTCTTGCTCGGCGTTCTCCGTGGGAGGAGCTAGAGTCGCAACCGCAACTTCCTCAAAGCTTTCAGTGGTGTCGGTGATCTCTGCCTCGTCCTCCATCCGGAAGTTTGTAGGATGAACGAACACGTCATCCACGTAGAGAAACGCAGCCTTCTCCAGGCCGATATCCACAAACGCGGCCTGCATGCCAGGAAGCACGCGGGTCACTCGCCCCTTATAGATGTTCCCTACAATTCCTTTTTCGCCAGCGCGCTCAATGACGAGCTCTTGAATCCGCCCCTCTTCGGTCATGGCAATGCGCGTCTCCGGCAGGGAGGCGTTAATGATCAATTCTGTAGACATGGGTTCCCCTAATTCAGATCAGGAAAACGCACTAAAAAACTCGGAGCAAAAGCCGCGCAGCGAGCGCGACCCGCTCCGTCTCGATCGACGGAGGGAAGAAATGAGCTTGAGAGGTCTAAAAATTTGAGAATCCCCAAAGGCTTGTCATCCAACCGCATTGAGAACGATTTAGGCGGTGTCCTAGGTTTACTCTCGGAGTCATGATGGCCCTCCGAGACCTGGGCCACTCCCAGAGGAGGGCCACTTAAAAACTCTGTCTGGTCTCCCGAGCCGGGAGAAACCAAACCCAAAAACAAAACTCCAAATCAAAATCCAATAAAAAGACCCTCGGCGGATGGGAGTGATCTTCACCCCAATTGCGTGAGCATCCGTAGCGCCAATGGAATGCGAACTACAGTCTGCAACATCGCCGGTCTTTTGGGCACAGGTTCTAAAACCTAAGCTTAATTCAACTGTTAGCCAAACCGACTTGACAATTCAAGTAAAAAGGAGGAAACCCTGAGAGAAACGACTAGGAGCGTCATAACTATGGCATTCGAACCTCGTAAACCCCTCGGATCCCCTCAGCAATCCTCTTCCCTCCCCCCAGGACAAGGCTTTGACGCTCTTGTGGATCAGATTGCAGACGCAGTGCGAGGCAAGCTCCTCTCGCAGGGCGTTCCTTTAAGCTCATCCCCCTCCTCGGGCACCCCGGACTGGAAGCAAATGATCCATGCGCATGGCGCAGATCGCGTAAGTCATACGGCTGAGAGCCCTTTTCAACCCCATCTCCTTCAAGGCTCCGAGGACTTGGCGGGCAAAATCGATCACACCCTCTTAAAGCCCGATGCCACTCCCGAGGAGATCCGCCGCATGTGCGAGGAGGCGAAGAAGTTTCACTTCGCAACCGTCTGCGTAAACCCGGCCAACATCAAACTCACCGCAGAACTCCTCAACGGCTCCTCGACCAAGCCCATCGCTGTCGTCGGGTTTCCACTCGGTGCGGTGAGCCCCGCAACTAAGGCGTTTGAGACCAGAGAGGCGATTCAAAACGGCGCACGTGAGATTGACACGGTCATTAATATCGGGGCGCTAAAATCCCGCGATTATGCGCTCGTTTTGGAAGACATCCATACGGTCGTTGAAGCGGCCAAACCCTATCCCGTCAAAGTGATCTTAGAGACCTCAAACCTCACCCAAGCCGAAAAAATCATCGGCTGCGCGCTTTCGAAAGCGGCAGGTGCTGCGTTCGTGAAGACTTCCACTGGCTTTGCGTCGGGCGGCGCCACTGCAGAGGACATCGCCCTCATGCGCGAAGTCGTAGGGCCTGAGATGGGAGTGAAAGCATCGGGGGGGATCCGCACGTTTGAGGATGCCTCAAAAATGATCGCTGCCGGAGCAAACCGCATTGGAGCTTCAGCGTCGGTCGCCATCGTGACGCGGACAGCGAGCGGACAGAAGAGCAGTAAAGAATCCTCAAAAGAAAAAGACCCCACCAAAAAGCCTTATAAGAATTCGCTCTACTAGAGCTGATTCATGCTATTTCAGGAGCCCTATGCGCTCGAAATTTGACCGCGTTATTCTCGTTGTTCTAGATGGCGTCGGCGCCGGAGAGCTTCCTGACGCGCCAAAGTTTGGCGATGAAGGCTCCAACACTTTGGGCAATCTCGCGCGCGAGTACCGCACGCGTTCGGGCCGCGCGCTCCATCTCCCAAACCTTGCGCGCTTAGGTCTGGGAGGTCTCACCTCGATTGACGGCGTGCCAGCTCTCTACGCTGGACAGGGCCTCGGTGCCTACGGACGTGCGCGCGAGCACTCGACCGGCAAAGATACGACCTCGGGCCACTGGGAGATGCTCGGCCTCACCGTCAAACGCGAGTTCGCGGTTTTCCCAAGCGGCTTCCCCCAAGACATCATCGAGCGCTGGTGCGCGGAGAACAACCTCCCCGGTGTGCTCGGCAACAAAGCCGCAAGCGGCACGGAGATCATCTCGGAGCTCGGCTTAGAGCACATGCGCACCGGAAAGCCGATCCTCTACACAAGCGCGGATAGCGTTTGGCAAGTCGCCGCCCACGAAGAAACCTTTGGGCTTGAGCGCCTCCAAAAAATCTGCGCGTCTGCTCGCAAGATCTGCGATGAGCTCGGTATTGGTCGCGTGATCTCGCGACCGTTCATCGGCGACCCAGGAAACGGTGTTCCTTTTCAGCGCACTTATAATCGGAAAGATTTTGCGCAAAAACCTGATCGCGCAACCTACCTCGATCAGCTTCTTGAGGCGGGAATCCCCACTCTCGGCATCGGCAAGATCTCCAACATCTACGCGGGGCAAGGGATTGCGCGCAACATCGACACAGCCGGCAACACCGACGGAATCCGCGTTTTAATCGAACAAGTAAAAACATCGGTAAAAGGGCTCATTTTTTGCAACTTGATCGACTTTGACATGCTCTACGGTCATCGTCGCGACGTGCAAGGATTCGCCCGCGCGCTCGAAGAATTCGACGTAGCGCTTCCTGAGATCATGCAAGCGATGGGACCTGGCGACCTACTCCTCCTCTCTGCCGATCACGGCAATGATCCCACCTACCGCGGCACGGATCACACGCGCGAATTCATCCCCGTGATCGCGTATACACCGTCACAAAAAAAACCTGGCCCTCTGGCTTTAGGTGATCTCGACTCTTTTGCAGATGTCGGGGCTACGGTCTTTGAAGCGCTTACCGGAAAAACTCCGCAACTGGATGGCTGCTCTTTCCTGAAGCGGATGATGAGCTAAGTGCGAATGAATCCGGCATCCCTCATCCAGAAAAAGCGCGACGGCCTTGAACTCAAGCCCGAAGAAATCAGCCAGTTCATCGAAGGTCTGAGCCGTGGTGAGGTCGCGGACTATCAAGCAACCGCGATGCTCATGGCCGTTTTTTTTCGCGGCATGAGCGCGTCCGAAACTGTAGCGCTCACGCGTGCGATGCTCGAAAGCGGTGAGCGCTACGATCTCGGTAAAATCCCTGGACAAAAAGTCGATAAACACTCAACCGGCGGCGTGGGCGATAAGGTCTCGCTGATCCTGGCACCCCTTGCAGCAGCGTGCGGAGTGAAAGTACCCATGATGTCAGGCCGAGGCTTAGGCCATAGCGGCGGTACGCTCGATAAACTCGAATCGATCCCCGGATTTAATGTCCACCTTAAGAAAGAAGAGTTCTTTAAGATCCTAGGTACAGTAGGCTGCGCGATGATCGGACAGAGTGAGCGCATGGTGCCGGCAGATCGCACGCTCTACGGACTTCGAGACGTGACGGCGACCGTCGAGTGTATCCCTCTGATCGTTGCATCGATCCTCTCGAAAAAACTTGCCGAAGGAGCTGATGCGCTCGTACTTGACGTCAAGTTTGGGAGCGGCGCTTTCATGAAAAATCTCAAAAACGCCAAAGAACTCGCAAAAACTTTGATCTCAGTCTCAAAAAAACTAGGTCTCCCCTGCCAAGCGCTCCTCACGAGCATGGAGCAACCGTTAGGCTACGCGGTCGGAAACTCGCTTGAAGTCCTCGAGTCGATTGAGATCTTGCGTGGCGAGAAACTACTCGATGCCGATACGAGCTCAGCTGACCTGAAGGAGCTGACACTCGCTCTCTGCGCGCAGATGCTCCAGCTCTCGGGGCGCACGCGCTCCTTGAGTGAAGCACGAAAGCTTGCAGCTCTTAAACTGCAAGATGGAAGCGCCTGGAAGGTCTTTCGCCAAATGGTCGCAGCGCAAGGGGGCAACCTCGCTGCGGTCGATCACCCGCTCACTCTCCCCCTCTCCAAGCGTGTACTCACGTGGAAATCCAAGCGCTCAGGATACATCACGGCCATGCAAACGGACGCGGTCGGTAACTTGCTGGTCGAAATGGGCGGCGGCCGCAAAAAAGCTTCTGATCCTGTGGACCCCACGGTGGGCTTAGTGTTCCATCGCAAACTTGGCGCACGCGTCGCCGAGAAAGAGCCCCTCGTAACCGTCTATGCGCCGGAGAATGAGCAGGTCGATCTTTCGAGCTTGGAGAAGCGCTTTCACGCAGCCATCGAGATCTCTAAAACCCGTAAAGCAGTCCCAAAGCTGATCTTGGGGAACTGACCTGATCCTTAGCGTTGAATGTGTAACGCCATCGCGATGTCGTCGACCCGCTCACCACTTTCAAACTTAAAAGCTCCGCGCCGGCAGCCTTCCTCGACAAAACCGAATTTCCGATAGAGGGCTCGTGCGCGATGATTGTCCGCAAGCACGCCGAGCTCGATGCGCTCCAGGCGCGTTTTGACGCGGACAAAATCCAAGGCCTCGCCAAGCATCAGAGCGCCAAGGCCTAGACCGCGCGCACTCGTGGCAAGCGAGATACCTAAAACAGCAGCGTGCCTACGAGATCTCGGCTTTCCAGTCTGTAAGGTCAGCTCTCCTAACAGTCGATCCCGCTCCCAGGCCAGTAAGATCAACCCAGACTCGTGCGCAGCTTGAGTCTCGATTTGCTTGCGCACGCTCTCCTGTGTTTCTCGCGCAGCGTACTCATCGAGCGAAAAGATCATCCCCTCGCCATCTCGGAACACCTCGCCCATGAACGCACGGTACGCTCGTGCGTCGGCTGCAACCGCGCTGCGGAGCTGCAGTTCGGCTCCGCCCCCCCCTAAGCGCACCACTTTTTCAGGGAATTTCGCCATCCCCTTCTCTTAAAACCCTCTAGCCCGCGCGTAAAGACCCGTGTTAGCGTCTCCCCAGTCATGCAAAGCCCCACGATCTACCAAAAACTCAAAGACGCCACCGACCTTGTGCGCTCTCGCTCTTCGATCACGCCTAAAATCGGCATGATTTTAGGCTCAGGCCTAGGCCATATTGCCGATCTCCTCGAAGAAAAAACCGTCATCCACTATCGCGATATCCCCCATTTTCATGGCACATCCGTCGAAGGGCATGCCGGCCAAATGATGCTCGGCCGCTTCGAAGGCGTCCCGGTGGTGATCCTTTCGGGTCGCTTCCATCTCTATGAGGGCTACCCGATGGAGACGGTTGCGTTCCCTACCCGCGTTGTGTGCGCGTTAGGCATCCAGACCTTGCTCGTCACCAATGCCGCAGGCGGCGTCAACACGCGCTACCGAGCGTGTGACCTGATGATCATCGAAGACCACTTAAATCTCATGGGAGATAACCCACTAAAAGGGCCACACTTAGCTGAGCTTGGTCCTCGCTTTCCGGACCTCACTGAGGCCTACAACCGAGCGTGTATCCGAATCCTAAAAGAAACAGCACAGAGCCTTGAGATCCCGATCCATCAAGGCGTGTACGCAGGCCTCTTAGGACCGACCTACGAGACTCCGGCCGAAGTCCGTATGCTGCGCACGTTAGGTGCGGACGCCGTCGGAATGTCGACCGTCCCTGAGACGATCGCCGCCAACCACTTAGGCGTGCGTGTCGCTGGCATCAGCTGCATCACCAATCTCGCCGCCGGGATCTCGAGCCAAAAACTCACCCACGACGAAGTCATCGAAAACTCCAAGAACGCCTCTGACAGCATGAAGCGGCTCCTGCGCGCCGCAGTCCCCAAGATCGCAGCTCTTTCACCGTGAAACTCTCCACTCAGCATACTGAACTTTATGAACTCGCAAAAAAGGCGCGCCTTCACGCCTACTCGCCCTACAGCAAAGTGAAAGTCGGCGCAGCTCTTCGAACGGCGGAGGGCGAGGTTTTCACAGGATGTAATGTGGAAAACTCTTCGTACGGCGCCACAATCTGCGCTGAGCGCACGGCAATTCTTAAAGCGGTAAGCTCAGGGGCTCGTAAGATCCAAGAAATTGTCGTCGTCACCGATGCGACTCCTGCCTGGCCTCCGTGTGGGATGTGCCGCCAGATGCTTGCTGAGTTCATGCCCAAAAAAGGCGAGCTCACGATCCTGCTCGTGAACTTAAAGGGTGAAGCGAGGCGCACTTCCCTCAAAAAACTCCTCCCCGAGATGTTCACTCCTCGGCACCTGAAAGCATGAGCGCGCGTTTCTGGATCGCAGGAGCGCAGCTCCTGACGCAAAACTCTCGTCGAGAGCTTCTGCGCGCAAACCTCTTGATCGAAGACGGTCGCATCGCGGAGATCACTAAAAAAAAGCCTAAAAAAGGCATCAAAGCCTACAACGCGTCCGGTCTCACGATTCTCCCTGGTTTCGTCCAGGCACACGTGCACCTCTGCCAAACGCTGTTCCGCAATCAAGCCGATGATCTTGAGCTCATGGACTGGCTCTCAAAGAAAATCTGGCCCATGGAAGCCGCCCACACCGAAGAGACGCTCCACACCTCAGCCCTCTTAGGTATCCACGAACTTCTCTCAAGTGGCACAACTTGTATCCTCGACATGGCGACGGTACGCCACACTGAGGCTGTGATCGATGCCGTTCTTAAATCAGGCATCCGAGCCTCTGTTGGCAAGTGCCTGATGGATCACCCTAAAACCACGCCTAAAAACCTGCGTGAACCGACGCTCGACGCACTTGCCGAAACGGTACATCTCTTTAAGCGTTGGAACGGGCATGCCTCCGATCGTCTGCGCATCTCGCTTGCGCCCCGGTTTGTCGTCTCCTGTACCGAAAAGCTGCTGCTGAGGGTCGCCTCGCTCTCTCGCGAGGAGGGTGCACTCATTCACACGCATGCAAGCGAGAATTTAGGCGAAATCGAGCTCGTAAAAAAACTCACTCGCCACGAGAACGTCGAGTACCTTCACGCCCTGAAGCTCACCGGCCCAAACCTCGTGCTTGCTCACTGCATTTGGCTTAAACCCCACGAAATGAAGATTCTAAAAAACACCGGCACCCACGTCGCTCACTGCCCCTCCTCAAACATGAAGCTTGCTTCCGGCTTGGCGCGCGTGCCTGAGATGCTCGAACGCGGGATTAACGTCGCACTAGGGGCCGACGGTGCGCCTTGCAACAATAATCTTGATCAGTTTCGCGAGATGCGACTTGCCGCTCTCATCCATAAGCCAGGCGCAGGCCCGAAAGCCATGCGCGCTCAAGAGGTGTTAGATCTTGCGACGCGAAATGGAGCCAAAGCGCTGAACTGGTGGGAAGACATCGGCTCAATTGAACTGGGCAAAAAAGCCGACCTCATCGCCCTTGATCTCACGAGACCTGAGAACATGCCCTCCGAGCAAACCCCAGAAGCCCTCGCCTCAGCCATCGTCTACTCGAGTGGGCGT
>JBILEK010000014.1:0-42665 GCA_044352155.1 Bdellovibrionia bacterium | reverse complement strand
TTACAAAGTGCGAATAACGACGCTAATCCTTTGGAAACATTGAACTCGAGTCAGGACTTAAAATCCTGGGCTGTGAATAACGGCGTACCGGTTCGATTCCGGTCCTCGGCACCAAAGACTGACTGCGTTAAGACCGCTCCCCTCTTGGGAGTCACGAGTCAATCGCGCAGGCCGTGCGCTCCGAGCGATCACTCACTCAATGCGGCCGTCTCTTAGAAGGTTTCAGTTGACGCGGTAACCCGGCAGGCGCAACTTACCTGAACATCCTCCCTAGGAAGCGCTCTATGGAACTTGGCCGCATCAAAACTCTCCTGCTCGGTAACCCTCTGCGCTCTGAGATGGCCTCTCACGAGAAACTCCCGAAGTGGAAAGCCTTAGCCGTACTCTCCTCTGACCCACTCTCCTCGGTCGCGTACGCAACTGAGGAGATCTTGATTCCGCTCCTCCTCTTTAGTGTGCTTGCGCTTGCTTGGTCAGTACCGGTGGCGAGTGCCATCGTGCTGCTGCTCATCATCGTAACGCTCTCGTATCGCCAAACCATTGCAGCTTACCCAAGCGGAGGCGGCGCCTACACGGTCGCTACCGAAAACTTAGGGCAAAACGCGGGGCTTGTTGCTGGTGCTTCTTTAATGATCGATTACACGCTCACCGTAGCGGTGTCGGTGTCCGCTGGTGTGCAGAACATCGCATCCGCCTTCCCTTGGTTTGCGGCACACAAAGAGGGACTGGCCTCTTTGATTATTTTTACGATCATGGTGCTCAATCTTCGCGGCGTGCGGGAGTCAGCGAGCATCTTTGCTTATCCGGCTTATTTTTTCGTTTTCTCGATTCTGACTTTAATCGGAGTAGGTCTATGGAAAGCCTACACAGGACAGGCTCCTATCGAGAGCCCCGTGCCCATCATCCATGAGTTTTACCCCGAGCTGCCGCTCCTGTTACTTTTGCGCGCTTTTTCGTCAGGGTGTGCGGCACTGACTGGGATCGAAGCGATCTCAACGGGGGTGAACGTCTTTCGCGAGCCCCGCGCGCAAAACGCACGGATCACGCTCGCTTGGATGGCTTTTTTGATGGGTGTTTTGTTTTTAGGAATGACGATCTTGATGCACGTTTATGGAGTGCTCCCGCGCCCGGGTGAGACCGCGGTTTCGATGGTGGCGCGCTCCGTGTTTGGAGACAGCGCGCTTTACTACATGGTGCAAGCCTCGACGGTGCTCATTCTTTTTCTCGCCGCAAACACTGCGTACAACGGGTTTCCTTCAGTCTGCTCAGTTTTAGCGCGCGACCGATACCTGCCGCGCCAGCTTGCGAGCATGGGAGATCGTCTCGTGTTCTCCAACGGCGTCATGGGCCTGAGCCTTGGCGCTGTGCTGCTGGTCTTTGTTTTTAAAGCAGACACCCATCTTTTGATCCCTCTTTACGCAGTGGGTGTGTTTCTCTCGTTCACCCTCTCGCAGACCGGGATGGTTCGCCACCATTTACGCCACAAACAAGAGGGCTGGAAAAAAGGACTCGCCATTAACGCCCTGGGCGGCTTGACTACTGCGATCGTTCTGAGCGTTATTTTGGTTACGAAGTTCACGCACGGCGCTTGGATGGTTGCAATTCTGATCCCTGCTCTCGTGTTTGTTTTTAAAAACGTCAACAAGCACTACCGCTGGGTTGCAACCCAGCTCACCGCTCGGAGCGAGTCAAGCCCCATCACCCTTGGAAAACGCTCGCACACGGCGATCGTGCCGCTTTCAGGGCTCCACCCTGGCGTGATGAAAGCTCTTCGCTACGCTCAAAGTATCTCCGATGACGTGCGCGCCTGTTATGTCGAGCTTGATCCTGCAGCAACTGAACGACTTAAAGCTCAGTGGCAAAAAGAAGTGCGCGAGATCCCTTTTGTCGTCTTGAAGTCTCCGTACCGATCTGTCATCCGACCTGTGCTCCAGTATATCGAGGATATCCGGCAAACTGTACACAGCGACCTGATTACGGTTGTGATCCCTGAGTTCGTAACTCCCAAGTGGTACCACAGCTTTATGCACAACCAGACGGCTTTTGTACTGAGAGCTGCGCTCCGCCTGAAGCGCAACACCGTCATCACGAGTGTGCGCTACCATCTGGATCTACCCGAGCACGACTAGTGGTGGTGGTGTCCGCCGGGTCCGTGAGCGTGGCCGTGAGCGACTTCCTCGTCGGTGGCATCGCGAGTGTTGGTGACTTCGATATCAAAGCTCAGATCCACACCAGCTAAAGGATGGTTCCCGTCCAGATGAATCTCCTTGTCTGAGAGAAGCTTCACCGTAAACACCATCGGTCCACCGTCTTTAGACTGGGCCTGGAGCTGATCGCCTTCTTTAAGATTTTGAATGTGCGCAAGCTCAGAGCGCTCTAGTTGCAGAACAAGCTCTGGATTATGAACGCCATACCCATCCACTGCAGCGAGATTAACTTTCTTGCGATCACCGATTTGCATCAATCGGATTTGTGCTTCGAGGGCCGGCAGAATCGTTTGCGTGCCTTCCATAAACGTCAAAGGCTCAGAGCCGCTTGAAGTGTCGAGGGTCTCGCCAGATTTATTAGTCAAAGTGTAGTGAAACGAAACAACGCGTGGCTTCATGCTTTCTTTATGCCCGAAAAGAGCCGATAAGTACACGAAAAGTCGTGGCCAAAAAACCTCTCGAATCCATCAAAACCGGTGCACTCTCTCGAGGCTTTAGTCTTTTAAAGATGACTGCATCTGTAGGCGCACGCGCAATTCAGAGCAAGATCGCGGGCTCAGGGATTGAGGGCAAGATTCAGCAAGCGCGCGCGATCACGGAGACCTTAGGTGAGCTTAAGGGAGCTGCCATGAAGCTCGGGCAGCTCCTCTCGATTCAGGGAGAAGACTTTCTTCCAAAAGAAGTCGCCGAAGTTCTCGCGCAACTCCAAAATCAAGCGCCCGAACTCGAGTTTGCCGAAATGGAGCGCGTACTCCGTCAAGAGCTCGGCGATCGATACGGGAGCACTCTGATCGACGTCTCCTCGCGCCCGCTTGCGAGTGCGAGTATTGGTCAAGTTCATCGCGGTATCTTTACGCCAGAGAAAATCCCAGTCGCAGTAAAAATCCAGTATCCGGGAGTGGCAGACTCGATTGACTCGGATGTCTTAGCGATGCGACGTGTTTTATCGCTTCTCAATCCGATCCCAGGACTCGAGCGCATGGATGGAGTCCTTGAAGAAATCAAACTCATCCTGCGCGCTGAGACCGACTACACTCGCGAGCGTCAGGAGCTTGAGCGGTTTCGAGATTTTTTTAGCTCTTGTAAAACCTTACTGACTCCCGTCCGGATCCCGCGCGCGATTGAGGAGCTCAGCACACGGCGCGTTCTGACGACCGAGCTGATCCGCGGAGAGACGCTTCAGGAGTTTCTCTCACATCATCCTTCAAGCGAGGTGCGTAATCGCTTGGGGCGCACTTTTTTGAGAGTTTTTTTTGAGGAAATTTTTCGACTGGGCTCCGTGCAGACGGATCCTAATTTTGCGAACTATCTTTTTGAACCTTTAGGCTCCCGAGAGGTCGGTCTTGTTTTGCTCGACTTTGGCTCGACTAAAACGTTCTCCGAAGAGTTTCGCTCACGCTATGAGCGCCTGGTCCGCACTTGCCTGGAGGAGGACTTTTCTGCGTTTCAGGACGCGGCAATTGCTATTGATTTTTTACGACTCGAAGATACCGAGGAGCAAGCTCAGCACCTGTTTGAGTTGATCCTGCTCTCACTCGAGCCGTTTCGCAAAGAGGGAGTATTTGACTGGGCTGAGAGCGATCTCCCGGCGCGCATCCGAGATCGGATGCCTGCGTTTATTCGAGCGTTTAAGTTTCGCCCCCCGCCGCGGGAGATTCTGTTTCTTAACCGCAAGATTGGGGGCGTCTATCAGTTTTTAGCGCGCCTGGGGGCCCGATTTGAGCCCAAAGATGAGCTTGAGCCCTACTTGTCGTCAAAAATCGATCAAAACACGCTACGCTAAAGCCGCATCAAAGTAAGAGCTAAGTCTCTGAAATTGAAGCCGAACCTCCCCCTCCCACACTCTCCGTGGCTCTTGTGCGCGCTCATTGTTCCTTAAGGATTCCCAAACTCTCAACCGATACGCATCTGAGAGAGGTCACTCCATGCTGATCATTGTTGGTGCAATCGTTGTGATGGGTAGCGTGTTGGGCGGTTACGTCCTCCACCACGGCAATCTCGCCGTCCTTTGGCAACCTACAGAGTTGATCATCATCTTAGGCGCGGCACTTGGCTCCATGGTCATTCAAAACCCGATGAGCGTCACCAAGGGAATCATCAAGCAGCTCATCCACGCTCTCAAAGCGTCGGAACCTACGAAACAGCAGTTCACCGATCTTCTGCTCTGCCTCTATGAGCTCATTAAGACCGGCAAAGGAAACATCTTAGGTCTTGAAGCACACGTCGAAAATCCAGCGAACTCTGAGATTTTTAAGAAGTACCCTTCCGTGCTCAATAACCACCACTGCGTGCACTTTATTGCAGACACGCTCAAGGTGCAGATCTCCTCACCCGTGAGCCCCTACGATCTTGAAGATCTCATGAACGCCGACATCAACGCCGCACACACCGAAGAGCTCAAGCCCTCAGCCTCCGTGCGTACGGTCGGTGATGCGATGCCGGGTCTCGGGATCGTCGCCGCCGTTCTCGGGGTCGTCATCACCATGGGAAAGCTCACGGCCGGTAAAGAAGTCATCGGTCAGTCCGTTGCCGCAGCTCTGGTCGGCACGTTCATCGGGGTTTTGGCTGCATACGGATTTTTCGGCCCAGTGGCTGCGAAGATGGAAGCCAATATCAATCAAGAAGGTCAGTTCATGCACGTCGCGAAGGCCGCTCTTCTCGCTTTCGCGAAGGACTGCTCGCCGAAAGTTTGTGTCGAGTTCGCCCGCCGCACGATTCCGCCCGAAGTGCGCCCTGACTTCCATGAAGTCGACGCCGCAACGTCTAACTTGAAGGCAGCGTAATGGCCGATAAAAACAAGCAGCCCATCATCATCAAACGGATCTCTGGCAGTCATGCTGGCGGTCACGGGGGGGCTTGGAAAGTCGCGTTCGCCGACTTCATGACTGCGATGATGTGCTTCTTCCTCGTCATGTGGCTCATGGGAGCCGACGAGGCGACACGTGCGGCAGTTGCAGCTTATTTCAATAATCCGACCTCCGTATTCAGGCCTGATGTCGCCAATCCGGACATCGTGCCGCTCGGAGATAAAACGGGTGCAGGCGAGAGCGTACTCAAGGGCGCTGACGGGCAAATCCCTGAAGATCAGATCGAGCGTCCAGCCAAACCCTTTCAGCTCGATCAAAGCTCCGACAAGCATCCCGGCGAGATGCTCAACAAGCTTCTTGAGGGCTTAGGGCAGTTCAAACTTGAGCAAATGAAGTTCTCCGTCCCCGAATCACTCCTCTTTAAGCCCGGCACAGATCAGATGCGCGAAGATGCGCCCGAGTTCCTGTTGAGGATTGGTAAGCTCCTCAAAGTGCATCGCGGAAATCTTGAAATCAAAGGCTACTCTTGGCCCACACCCGATGAATCAAAAGGAAATCCCTATGATTTTGCAGTCACGCGGGTGGTGGCAGTGCAAAAGTATTTTGTTGCGCAAAAGTGGATCGAAGACGAGCGCATGAACGCAGGCGTCAGTGACGACCGCAAACCTGCCGCATTTGATTCTAAACCTGAGCGTGAGATTGATTTCTTGTTCATTCGCCAGGTCCGCAAATAATCGTAGGCAGCTGCCATTTCGAGCTTTCTGGCCAAGCAGAGAAATCTAAACTGACAGCCCGCAGCGCAATCCCCTCGCCGCTCCAGCGGTTTGCACCGTAGAGCACATCCCCTAAAATCGGCATCCCATGTTGCGCGCACTCGACGCGGAGCTGATGCGGCCGACCCGTGAGCGGCCAGAGATCGAGCTCAGCCACTCCGTCCACCACACGCACGACCCGCGCTTCGGTCACGCACTCTTTGCCACGTGGGTCGACGTACGCGCGTCGCTTGCCACGTAGCATACGGGACTCCCAGCGCACGAGCTCCCCCAAATCGATGCGAGCCTCCGGACGAACCTCACAGCGCGCACGGTAGAGCTTACGGACCATGCGTCCCTCAAACGCCTGCGAGAGCGCACGATGGGCGTCAGCCGACAGAGCAAACAGCACGAGCCCTGAAACTTCCTGATCCAAGCGATGGACCGGCCAAACGCGCGCACCGAGCTCACGCTCGAGCACGCGTCCGAGACACGGTCGCTCATCCTGCTCACCTAATCGCGAGGGCGTGGTCAGCCACCCTGCCGGCTTCTCGAGGGCGACCCAGTGCGTTGACTTTGAAACGATTCGAGGAGGGAGAGGAGATTTTTCTTCCACTTCGTTTACGATACCCTATGATGGTCGCCAATAAAATGACCTTAAGCGCTCTTCTACTCGCTTGCACTCTCAAGCTCATCTCCCCTAGTCCAATCGCGCGCGCACAGAATATCCAGGAGATTGAGCGCTGGAATCGCGCAAAAAACAACTCGGGCGCGACTGTTTTACAATCAAATCCCCCCTCCAAGCGCACACCAAGGCGTGAGGCTCCAAAATCCTCGGCTCCGACAAAAGACTCCAGTGTCGATCTATCGGTTGATCTTGAAAGCCCGTCTCAAGGACGCCCCACCGCTTCGAGCAAACTTGCGGAGCCGAACTTTAAGATCTACTTTGACTTTCTTCTTCAACGTCGACCCGGAATCAACCCACTCACTTTTGATCACTATCATACGCTGCTGTTGCTTGAGATTCTCCCAAATGCGGATTTGAGTTTTTCATTTGAAGTGAATCCAAGCCCTCGCTACTACGAGCTCAACCTTAAACTCACTCCAAACCTCATGCTCCGTTTGGGGAGGATCTGGATCCCTTTTGATCAGATGAACCCGCACAACATGTTCGGCGGGTGGATTTACACGAGTCGTTTTTCGCAACCCAACGCACGCTCGGTGTTTTTGCCCGATCTATGGACTGACCTGGGAGTGGGATTTCGCTATCAACTGGCCGACAGCAAAGCAATCAACCTCGCAACGGATTTGTACTTTGTGAACGGCTTTCAAGACGGAGGCTCAGACCCTCTGGGTCAAGTGAGTGTTTATCCGAGCTTCTCGTCCCCCTCGGGTGTCGATAACAACGCTGCAAAAGGCGTTGGCACTCGCTTAAGCGCGCTACTCGGGGGACGCCTCAGTTTAGGTGCTTCGGTTTACCGCGATGTATACTCGGATGAGTCCTTAGCGAGTACTCAGAGTATCTTGATGCTGGGGCTGGATGGAGGGTTTCGACTCTCTACCACAGAGATTCGCGCGGGCTACATCTCGATGAAAGTCTCTCTCCCCTCGCCTGCGAGCACGGGGCTGACCCGTGGGGCAATCTACACGGAGTTGATTCAGAGGTTCGGAAAAAACTGGCGCGCGTTTTTGCGTGCAGGGTCTGCCCAAAACGATAATCGAGTCATCGACGTGACCGATAAGCAAGTGCTCGGCGCAAGCCTCCAGTACGACAAAACGCTCTATAAAATCGAACTTCAATACTACCGAGACCTCAACAAGATCCCTGTAAAAGTGAACACAGAGTTCATGGCCGCTCGTTTTGTCGTCTCCCTTTAGAGCGACTCTGCTTTGGGGATGAAAGCGCGCGGCTGCGCTTTGGCAAGATGATCGAGCAGAGCTTGCACATCCTGCTCCTCGACCCACTCCCACACAATCCCCACCCAAGGAGCACGCACCCAAAGCACACGTCCCACCCCGCGCAGAGGGTCTTTGGGCTTCCATCCTGAAAGCTCTACTCGCACCTCAGCTCCAACGGGCGGCACTGAAGCGCTCCCAAGATCAGCACACACTCCTCCACGCCCTAGAGCGCGCTCTGAGATCGTCGCGCGCAGCAAGATCGAGGGCTGATGAGAGGACTCACGCCAGCGGAGCTCTGCTTTTTTTTTGAACTTCGTTACAAAGTCTCTGATGGCGCTTGCGCGGCAAGGTTTTGCAAAAAAACCATCTGCGCCCCGACTAAAGAGCTCTTCCTCGGTGTAGTCTGAGTAGCCGGAGAAAAAAATAAACAGCGGCGCTCCCTCAGGCTTTGCTCGAACCTGATCGAGCAAATAGAGCCCATCACCATCGGGCATCCGGATGTCTGAAAGAATAACATCAAAACTTTCGCTCTGAAGACGGAGTGCCGCCTGTCGTCCACTTGGGGCATCTGACGCCTGAAATCCTAGAGCGTTTAAGCTCTCCGCAAACGCCTCTCTCAAATCTTGCTCATCATCGACGACGAGAATTTTCATTTCCCTTTATCTTCGACCACTCTTGATTTGCGGGTCAATCACGACACATTCCAAAGTGCTGACCAGACGCGTTATACTCATCGGACCGAAGGGGGAATCTTGAAGCAGCGGATCAGCGACGTCCTGATCGAAAGAAAGCTCCTCCTAAACTCCCAAGTGGGAGAAGTTCTTGCGCACTCTCGACAGACGGGGCTTCGCTTTGGTGAGGCCGCAGTCTCCCTCGGTCTGATCACTGAGGCTGATCTTGTAAAGAGCTTTGGCCCTAACTTTGGGGCTGACTATTTCTATCTCAATTCCAAGCACTTCCCTAGAACTACTCAAGGGCTTTATGCAGTTCCATTCTTACTCCGACACGGGTTACTTGCGCTTGGAACAAAGTCAGAGCAGAGGTTTTTGAGTCGGAAAGAGTTTTTGAACATTGGTCTTCTAGATCCCTCCAACCACAAAGCTCTGATCGAAGCTGAGACTCTCGCTCGCGCCAAGCATGAGAGTCAAACGTTTGGCGGCATTAAGGTCTACCAAATTCTCGCCGATCAGTTTTTAGAGGTGCTCCGTGTTGTCTACGGGGTCAGCGCCGAGGATCTACTTGCGCAGGTTGATCGTAGCTTGCTTGATCAAACCCTCCGCAATCACCTCCGCGAGGAGCGCATGACCCAAAAGACTTTGCGAAGCGCCTAAAACTTCACACCCTAAGGAGCCTCATGTCGCTTGCGCGCGAGCTTAGAGCGAAGATCATCGACAAAGTGTGGATCACTCCAACGGTGATGGGCATTCGGTTTGAGCCGTCACGGGACTTTAAGTTTCAGGCAGGTCAGTTTTTAAGTGTTTTTGTTCCTGATCCTGCGCGCGAAGGTCAGTACGTTAAGCGTGCATACTCGTTTGGGTCCCCTTATGAAATCGCAATCCATCAAGGATACGAGATTTGCGCAAAGTATGTACCCGGGGGATTGGGCTCGGAGTATCTTGCCTCTTTGCGCGTGGGAGATCGTGTGCGGATTCTAGCTCCTTATGGCGATTTTACTTATACACGCCCCGAAGGAGCGCGCACTTTGTGTATGATCTCAACGGGCACAGGGATCTCGCCTTTTCGCTCCATGGTGCTTTCGCGCGAGTTCCTAGAGAACCCTCCCAAAAAAGCGATCTCAATTCACGGTGCTCGCACGCAGGATGAGATTCTATACCCCGGCGTGTTTGAAAGTCTCGGGGTCCAAGCGGTCTATGCAGTCTCTCAGCCCGTGGGGAGTTACATCGGGGTTCGGGGTCGCATCACAGATTACTTGCGCTCGCTTCACAAAGACTGGGGCTGGCATCAGACTGATTTTTTTGTCTGCGGAAACGCGCAGATGGTCCAGGAAGTGTGTCAGATTTTAGAAGGAGGACATGGAGTTGCGAAAAACTCGATTCATAAAGAGGTTTTCTTTATGAATCGTAGCGAAGTGGAGCGCACGCTTGAGCTTGAAGAGCGCGTGATGAGGATTCACAAGAGGTCAGCTTGAACTCCCACCTCCAGAGTCGCCCCCCCCCCCCGGAGGGAGCTTAGGGTCATCCTTGCCTTCCATCCCTTTCTTAAACTCGCGCAGGCCTTTCCCCAGCGCTGAGCCGAGCTCGGGCAGACGACGCGCTCCAAACAAAAGCACGACAACCAGTACGATCAAAAGATGTCCGCCGCTCAGTCCAAACATAGGGTTTCCTCTCTCGTGAGCATAACACTAGGCCTTCTTTTTGGCCATCTGGATGAGATCCCACTGGGGAGTCTGTGTCTGCTCAGACGCCTCAGTGTTGCTAAGCTTCGTGGGCACTGCACGTCCATACGAGGTTGTCACCATCGCAGAGCCCGCAAAAACAATCTGATTACAAGCCCACTCACACGCTCCGCAGCCGATGCAGCGCTCAAAGCTGATCCGGATCGGGCGCGTTGGGAGCTGGCCATCGGGAGCGGGAGCGTCAGCACCTTTGGCGTTTTTGATCCCCCCAGGAGGCTCCCATCCACTCGTGTACTCGATCGCATCCGTAGGACACAACCGCACACACTCGGAGCAAAACTTGTTCTCCGTGTAGCTAATACACTTGTCGCTCTCAAAGACGGCAGTGCCGAGCTTGTAGGCGTTCTTTTTTTCGATCGGGTACTTCATGATCGCATCCGTCGGGCACGCCTGTGAGCAAGCGCTACAACCTGACTTGCAATACCCCTCCGTCGGCGTCAGCACAGGCGACCAAAGTGCGCGCACCCCGTGCTCAAGTCCCGCAGGTTTCAATACGCCGGTGGGGCACGCTTTCATGCACTCAGCGCAGCGGATACAACTGGTCAAAAAGTCGCGCTCCTCACGTGACATCGGGGGACGGATCAAGCGCTTGCTTAAGGTCGTATCCCCTGAGGCTAACCGCATCCCCGGCATTACAGCCACCGTAGCCATTGCAGTGCCCACAAGCGTTCGCCTCTCTAAAGAGACTGGCGCATGAGAGTAAGTCACGGCCGGGATGGGCGACTTCCAGGTAAAAAAATTCGCATCAACCGGACACTCTTGCGAGCACGCAAAGCACTTGATGCACTCTGACTCGTTGTAGATTTCGGGGTTTTCGAAACTAATCGCGCCAGTGGGGCAGTGATTTGAGCAGATATTACAGTGAATGCATCCTTTCGTGTCTCGCCGTAAAAGTGCGTTCCGTGAGAGAAGCGCCAGATACGCTCCGAGCGGACAAGCTGTACGGCACCAAATGCGCGAGACTTTGGTGGTCCCCACCATGATGATTAAAAAAAGTACAAGCGTTGAGAGATCAACAAAAACACCATGAAACCCTACTTGATCGCTTGCGCTCCAAAAAATCGACTCCTGGGTACGCGCAAACGGACCCACCACCACCGCAGCCAATCGCGTGATGAGCACGATCGGATCGAGTCCCATCAGGGGACTCACCCCCCCTAAGAGCGCAAAAATCAGCATTGAAAAAAGCAAATAGTACTTCAGACGAAACCACGCAGGCGATGGTCCCTCAAATCGAACTCGGAGCCGACGCAAAATCCAGCCATACGCATCAAACACAGAGCCAAGTGGGCAAACCCAACCACAAAACACGCGCCCCATTATGAGACTCACTGCGAGAGTCACAAAACCCAAGAGCGTGATCTGGAGCAAAACTCGCATCCCGCCTGAAACGACAGTCATCACTAGAGGATCAATGCGCAGAAAAAGCGACACCGGCAACGTCTGCGCCAGAAAACTATCCATCGGGTACTTAGTCGCGAGAATCAGCGCGACCCAAAGGCCAAAAGTGAGCCACTGAGAGAGGATTCGAATTCGACGCGTCGGAGCCCCCCACATGCTGAGTTTAGAGTTTTCCTTTCAGCGACTGCGCAACTTGGATTGACGTTTTCACAGCATCGATCGTGAGCTCACAGGATCCGGTCGCTTTAGCGATCGTTGAGATCGACTGATCGAGCTTTTTTAGATCCGCAGGCCCCTTACCCGTGAACTGATCCAAAAACGAGTGTGCGCGCGCCGGATGCGCATGCGGGCAGCTCATCTCCACGACCCGGATTTGCTGTATTTTTTGGGTACTCGGATCCACTCCGATCACCCAAGTGTGCGTACAGTTAGGCTCATAGATTCGCTTTTGAATCACTGCAAGCGAGCGGATCTGATCTTTTCCGTAGAACACCTGAGCACTTTTGCCCTCGCTCAGTGAGATCGTTTTTTTCAGGGCTTGAGTGGTGCCTAAGACTTTTGCGATTGCGGCATTGAGCTTTTCAAACTCTACCGCGTTTGCGCTCTCAATGGATGCGATCAACATCAGGATCGCGATCAGGGGGCGAGGTTTCATGTTTGAGAGTTCCTTTCTAGCGTGTCTGAGGAGGGGCGCTTGGGGCGTTTTTTGTTTTGAAACAAATGCAAGAGCACATAAAAAATCCCAAACGCAGGTAAAATCAACCAAAGCGGATCACGATCAAAGATGTAAGGGTTAAAGTGCTCTAGAGCTCCATCAGACGCGAGATCCACACTCTCCGATGCGTGTGCAAGCGGCATCAGCCAAAACACGAGCATCCCTAGAGAGCCCCAGTACTTTTGAAAAATCCCGTTCCATCGCGGCACACCTTGCGCATCAATCTCCGCAAGGGCGATCTCGTGTGGAGAGTCTTTAAGTTGCTCTAGTGCATGCTCAAAACCTCCGACAAAAAGTGCAGTTGAGAGTGCATCTGAGTCAGTCGCATGCGGATGAGCGACAAGCGCACTTAGAGGAGGAGTCGCCGACTGAGCGTCTCCCCTCGCCGCTCGAGGATCAATGAGATGAAAGCCTTTTTCATGAGTTCCTGACACGCCTAAACTGATCGGCTTTTGAGAGCCATGACTCAACACGAGCCCCTGTGACTGAGCTCCTACCTTTTGGCTCCACAGCCAACCAAAGCGCCAAGGCACTGACGGCGCAGACTCGCCTGAAAGCACCGTGCTTGAGCCGCCAGCACTTAAGCAAAAGTCCCGAAACCCCTCGCGCTCAAGCACTAAGCGCACCTGATCAAGCGCATAGCCTTTGCCGATTGCACCAAAACCCAAATGCACGCCTGCGTGAAGGCGACGTGCTCTTTGGTTTGAAACATCAATCTCAATCCGGGACTTCAACGTAAGAGCTAAAGCCGCCTTTGAGCTTTTTGCAGTAGGATCAAACGTGCCACCGACCTGCTCGGAGAGCTTCAGCGCATACCTCAGCAACCTAAACTCATGCTCCTGAAGCACCACCCACTGCTGCGCTGGGCTTGAATGATTCAAGCGGTACACCGCACTCCGAGCGCTATACTCGGTGAGTGAAGCCTCAAGATCACTCACCAATCGATGGCACGACTTTAATAGACGCTCAGCCCTTTTGGACTCTGACTTTGCGCACGCAATCGTAAACGCAAACGTCGTAGCCATATGGTTTTGCTCGGCTTTGACGTGCAGAGTGAGCATGCGTGGCTACTGACAGCTGTAACTTGCTCCAGCTAATAACTGGCACCCTAAATTCTGCTCCCCCGAGGATGATGGTCCGCCCGTTGTAAACTCAATCTCAACCAGATCGTTGGGGGCTGCACACACCGATCTTATCTTGTACTTGCGGTTCACTCTCACAGGGAACACTCTAACGCCGCTTCCAGAATCATCTTCAGTGCCTAAACTAAAAAAGCCCAAATCCTGATGCGCAAAATCCAAGATTTTTGCAGTGTTCTGTGGAACATTGCAACCGGATGGCAAGCTGTTTAGCTTAACCACAAGAAGGGGACCTAAACCCAAATCGGGGACACCGCCGTTGTTACCGGAACGATACGTTATCGGCTTTGTTGTCGTTTTAAGATTCATTGAGAGGTTAGTGTCACCAGCGATTGAGACTGGTCCAACGTCTCCAGCAAGGAGGTATCTTTTTGGTTCGGTATCACCGCATTCAACGAGTGCTGAGATCCCGATGGTCCTACTGATCCCTTTTGGAACCCAAACAGCAAAAGGAGAAATCGTTGTAGTACCTACTTGTGTAAACACTGTCTGAGGCATTGTCACTCCCCCTAAAATCTCAACGGTCTTTTTCCCTCCTGGCCCTTGCACTCCTGGGCCTTTGATCTCTGCTATTGCCTCGGAGCCTGTCGCTTGACAGTCTGTAAAGCTTGCGTTCCAAGAATTCAGTGAGAATGAAGCGTCTAGCTTAGGCATCGCATGACCATTGCCGCTTGTGAAATAAACAAGGGCCTCTGCTTCAGGCCGTGCGCAACCTAGAGAGAGTAAGCAGAGCGCTGTAAGAGTACATAATTTTGTTATTTTCATCTTAAGCCTCACTCACTCGTACGTTTGGACTTGCACATTGAAATTGATCCTCTTTAACCCATCCACCACGGGATCAAATGGCAAAGGAGGCAAACCGGGCGGACGACGAAACGGGTTCTCACTTGCAAAGTCTTGAAACCCTGTAGGAGGGGCGCCTTTTTCGATCCAAGAGCGCACTTCTTTGAGTGTGCTCACTTCTGAGACTGGGGGTGCGACTCGTTCTGCGATTTGCTTTGCTTGCTCGGAGCTGAGATTTTGTGGAGGGGCTTGAGGAGCGGGGCTCTCTGCCTGGGAGACGCGCAGAGTTTGATTCTCTCTTAACTCAACGGGCGCACGATTTGCTTTGTTTAAAAAAGAGACGCTCGCCACTCCCTCAAGCGTAAGTAAACTCTCCGGCTTCGCTCCTAAGCGCGGCACATCCAGGAGCACATGCGTCCCACGCACGCCCATGACGGCGGCACGAGTTCGAAACTGGAAATCTTTTTTCTCTTGGCCAGTCGAGCGCACAAGAGCACGCACTCGACCGTACTTAAGATCAAACGAGGCTTTAGGCTCTCTTTTGCCCTGACCAGCGAGATACTCGTTGACCAAAAACCGCGTCCCACGATCCAAATGTACGACGGTCTCTTGACCTAAAAGCAGTGCGCACTTTCCTTCGCTCGTCTCCACCACACTCCCTGCGTTCAAAAGCATATCTTTTTGAACGCGCTTACCATCCACCTGGACAACCCCTCGGATCGCAGTGACCACTCCCACTGTGCTTGCCCAGCTCGCAAGAGGCGTCCACATCAGCACTAAAGCGCTAAATACCTTCATAAGTTAGCGATACCGTCCCTGTGTGTTTTGAGTACGCACCACTCTCGACTGAAGAGAGATTTTTTAAGAACTCATAGTCCGCACCGATCAACCAGTTTGAAGTCCACTTCCAACTCACGCCCGCAGATCCGCGAAGCGTCCAGTCTTTACGACGGGTTGAGCTCTCAGGATAGAGCGTATAGACGAGATCGAGCTTTGCTTGGGTCGTCGTGCGCGGCCCCCAGGCCCCTGAAAGCGACAGATCCGTTCCAGGCGAGTAGCTGCGATAGTTCTGTCCGCGGGAGAAATGAGCCTCCGCTTTCAGGGCCCAAATCCATAGCCCCCAATCTCCATCCGAGATCAGTCGCCACTTTGGGATCAAAGAAGGTCCAGAGCGATCGTTTGCAAGCTCATCCCCATCACTGACGCGATATTTTTGGTAGTTCACAAACACGCTCCACTCGCGGGCAGCTCCGGACTGGGACTTCAAAAGCGACTTCCAACCCAATGTCCCAACCCAGGAGTAAAAAGAGAGGCCACTGGAGTTGAGTTGATTGAGATCAAAGCGCTGCACAAAGCTTGTAAGCGCTCCTGAAAAATCTTTCGGAAGGATCTGGATCTCAGAGTTCAAAGAGGAGCTGAGGTTTGTGTAAGTGCTTGCCGCTGATGCGAGGTAATAGCTTCCTCCGACATTGCCGCTGATCGTCCAGCGCCGAGTGCGAGTCTTGTGAGTGTAGTTGAGTGAAATCAGTCCCCCCGACAGCACGCTTGCCTGATCACTTGCCGTAAGCTCTGCAGCACTGGTCTCCGAGGCTAGGATCACGTTGGTGTCGTAGCCTGCATTGAGAGTGATAGATCCATCCCAGCGCCCCGGCTCAGCAAGCTCAAAGGCCGGGATCTGCTGATCGCTCTTAAGCGCACGCAAAGCCTCCTGCGCGCCTGGGCGAACTCGTGGCTCACGTGCTGCGAGTTCAAAGGCGTCTTTTGCCTGTTTTTTTTGTGCAGCTTTAGCAAGCGCTTCACCTTGATTGTAGTAGTAAATCGCTTGGCTCTCGCCTTTGGATCCTTGCGCTGCACGGGCAAAGGACTGCGCAGCTTCAATCCATTTTTTGTCTTCCATCTGCGAGAGGCCCAATAGGTTCCAAGCGCCAAAGTCACTAGGATCCTCGCGCAAGTGCTCTTGAAGCGCTCTGATTGCAGCGGCGTTTTTTTTACTGATAAGATAGTGCTGCGAAAAAGTTCTGACGATCTCGCGATTTGTCGCATTGCCTGCGTAGGCCATCGCGCAAAAAAGCCAGGCACAAGTCACACCAACTCCCCAAAGCTTGATCATCGACTCTAACGAAAACACGCAAACCTGAAGGATTCAAGCGATCTATTCGAGCTAAACCACTCTTGCGTCAAGCTCGTGACGGAGCTCTCTGGGACGGATCCCTCACATTCGCTTCAAAGCGCGCCGATACGCCTGAGGACGAGGTGTCGACTTTGAAAAGTCCCTGGAAACTCGGAAAAATCGCAGTCATCCAAGATGCGCTTCTCCCCAAAGAGAAACTCAAGGCGCTCACCTCCGTCCTCAATGAGCTGCGCAAGGATGCAGAGATCGAGCTCCTCAAATCCACAACCACTGAAGAAGCACTACTCACTCTGCTCCAAAAAAACAAATATAGCGCTGTGCTCGCGCCTCATACGCTTTACTTTGACTGGGAGAAAGTGGAGCGCCACTTTGGGCGCACACGCACTTCTGGGCCAGTGTTTGTGGGCTATGCTGCGGATCGCTTTACTTTAGACTCACTCCCCCAAGCTCCGCGACATTTAAAGATCTTGTTTCTTGATCTAGGACATCTTCTGCCCCAAGAAGCACGCATACTCCTTGTGAACACGATCGACGAAAATCGTCGCTCCGGGATCCGCTCTTTTTTTGAGAACAAAGGCATTCAAGTTCATTTCGAAAACTGGCACAAAGGCGCTCACTACGGAGATCGAGCCGATCAAGTGCTTGCTCTACCCACAGTAACGCAGCATGGATGGAGCGCACGGACGGTAGATTTCCGAATTGCGCACCTCGCACTTTGGAACCTGATCTTTCACGAAGATAGTCATCCCAAAGAGCCCCCGACCCAAGTGTTTCCCGTAGCCAACGCGAAAGGCCAGTTCCAAGTCGCACTCGAGCGTGGCGTGTTTGTACTGCGCTTGTGCGTGAGTATGCCATCGTGGAAAATCACGGATCTTCTTTCACAACTCTATCCGGTCGACCAAAAGCCTACAGACCCACTTCACTTGCTGATGCGTCACACGGATTTTCTTAGGATCAACTTGATCGCTGACACTCCTTTAGTCGAGATCACTTGTGGGTACTTTCCATCTCATCCGAGTATTCGCTACCCTCTTACACAACGCTCGCTCTGCGTGCAGACTCTTGCCTCCTCGCTCGTCCATGAGATCCCCATGCAAAATGCCTCCAAAAGTGACCAAGAGCCGATGATCCCGCTGCGTGAAAACACGGAGGTCCTGCACTTTCACCCTGAGTCGCAAGCGCATGATAAAGTCTCAAAACCCAATGTGCGCGTGATTGAAAATCTCCACTTCGAGCTCAAACGTCTGCGTGAGCTACTCGCTGATCGCGAATCAACTATTCGAGAGCTCAAATCCGGTGGTGTCGGAGCCTCTGTTGTGATCGAGCCTCCGGATGTAGAGGCGTTGCTTGAGTCGTTTCAAGATCGCTACGCCGTTGCACGCTATCAGATTGAGCAGTTCCACGAAAAACTGCAGATTCTCACTTTAGCCAAAGCAAGTCCCCATGCGATCGTGCAAGTGCAGCAGTCTCTCCAGTTGCTCCTGGAGCGCGAGCAAGTGTGGATCCAAACGATTGCAAAAATCCTCCAAACCTACCGAGAGGATCAAGAAAAGCGGAGCAAGCGAGCCGCATGATCCGCTCAAAAAAAATCTCAGACTACTTTGAGATCAAAGCCAATGAGCTTCGCTCCGACTCGCACTGGCCGTTTGATCTGTATCTGTATTTTAAGTCCAACGACCATGTGCTGATGTTTGTGAGAAAAGGCGCGGACGTTGAGAAACCTCTTTTTGAGCGCATCCAGCGTTTTGGGAGAGTTTGGCTTCACTCCTTGGATGCCGAAGCATGGAAGCAGTATATCGCTCCTCCCACCTATCAAACTCCCGAAGGAGCACTCATCGCCGAGACACTTGCTTCAAAGAAAATCCCCGAGAAAAAGAAACAAGAAGTCGTCGCTAAAGCAGCCCAAGCCGTACTTCAGCAAATGGCTCAAGCCAAAACTGCTGAGCAACAAAAACAAAAAAAAGAGCAAGCCCGCAAAGTCATCGAGGACGCCCTGGGTCTTGCCGGGCAACAAGTCAAAGGACTGCTTCAAGACATCTGGAAAACCGCCCAACTCGACCCCGACATGGATCACGCAATCAATGTCTCTTCCTACTCTGTGATGTTTGCAATGGCCTTTGGTCGTATCGACGACACGCTACTTGCGGATCTTGCACTCTCAGGACTGCTCCACGATATTGGTCTCTCGCAAGTTCCAGCACACTTGGCCTCTAAGCCGTGGAACAAAATGACTCCTGAAGAGGCGCGACTGTACTCTGAGCATGTCGAAGCGGGAGTGAAGCTTCTGGATCAGCTCGCTCCAACAACCTCGCCTCGAGTGAGGGAAATCGTTCTTCAGCATCACGAAAAATTTAATGGCTCAGGCTATCCCCGAAAGCTTGAGGGCTTTGCATTTGATGATGTCGCGCAACTGGTTGCCATGGCTGAGCTGGGTGACTCGATGGGCTCAGGTCAGTGGGATGGACAGGCCCGCTTGATTAAAGAGGTTTTTGACTTTATCGAGAGCTTAGAGAAGCAAAAAGCTTTCCCCCAATACTTTAACCCTGAAGTGTTTAACCAAGTCGTTCAGTGGATCCGAAGTGCAAGCGCCGAAGAGGCGCTGGGTACCGCAAGCCAGGTGGTCGGTAAGCAAGTGACGCAAGTGATTGACACCAAAGCCGCGTAAGCCCCTAGTCACCCCACCCGAAACGTGCCATCGTCAGACCCCATGAAGCCACTGCTTGAGCGTGCTCTGGATCCCCCGCATTACGACTTTGTGCGTGACAACCGGCTCTATGTGCCGAGTACGCGTGAGCTACTGATAGAGTTTGTCCGCAGGCTGAATGTATTTCAGTGCAAAAAAAACTGGCTCACGCTTTTTAGCTGGTCCATGAGCGCGTCGTTTGCGATCCCGCTCTATCTCTTTCTGACGGAGTATTTTAGCTTCTGGCTCGTCGCAATAGGGTTTATCTACAGCATGGTCTTGATGGGCAGCCACGGCACCTTTTGGCTCCATCGCTACGGGACGCACCGCGCATTCACGTTTCGCCATCCGTGGCTTGCGTTCATCTGCCGAAACCTCGTGCTGCGCGTGATCCCTGAAGAGATTTACATCATCTCTCATTATGTGCATCACCGACACTCCGAGCAACCAGGTGATCCCTACAATGTCCATGCAGGCTGGTTGTATTGCTTTCTGTCAGACGCCAACCACCAAAACATCCGCCGAGATTTGAGCGAGAAAGATTACGCCCAACTCTGTAAAATGATGGATCACACAGGCGTGCGCCTCAACTCCTATACCCAGTATCAGCGCTGGGGGTCTTTGTGTCATCCCTTTTACACCGTGCTTCACTATGGGCTGAACTGGGCGTTCTGGTACGCCGTTTTTTTTGCGCTCGGCGGGCATGCTCTTGCGACTGCGATCTTTGGCTCTGCCGGAGTATGGGCTTTTGGAGTGCGCACGTTTAACTTTGAAGGGCACGGCAAAGGTAAGGATCGTCGTCGCGATGGGATTGACTTTAATCGCTCAGACCTCTCAGTCAATCAGCTCTGGCCTGGCTGGGTTTCAGGCGAGTGGCACAACAACCATCATCTCTATCCCAGCGGTGCGCGCGCAGGATTTCACCCAAGTCAGATCGATCTGCCGTGGTACTTTATTCGGCTGCTCGCTGCGATTGGAGTGATCAGCTCTTATAAGGATTATCGAGCGGATTTTTTTCGCGACCATTATGATCCATGGCTCGAGAACCAAAAGCGATGCGCCCAAAACCCTCTCCCAGGCGGTATCACACCTTAGAGTCGCGAAGATGAAACTTCGCATCCTGCTCCAAGACAAAAACTTTGTTGTGATCCATAAACCGGCGGGGACTCTAACCTACGCCGCTCGCGGCGAGCGTGGGGCTCAAGAGCTCTTAAGCCATCAACTCAGACGACCGCTCTACCCCGTGCATCGACTGGATAAAGATACGTGCGGTGTGCTGGTGTTTGCACTCTCTGAGAGAAGTGCGGGTGATTTTTCAGCTCTTTTCCGTCACCACGAAGTAAAAAAAACCTATCTCACTATCGTGCATGGATGGCCTGAGGATAGTGCAGTGATCCAGACCCCGCTTCTCGATCGCAAAACCAAAGTCAGTGCTCAAGCACATACGGAGTATCAGCGACTAGCGACGATTGAGCGCGTGCTCGAAGGCGAGCACAGACGCTACGCTCTGCTTCGATGCGAGATCAGGACAGGTCGATTCCACCAAATCCGCCGTCACCTCCGATCGATCGGACATCCAGTATGCGGCGATCCTGAGTACGGAAATCGCTGGAACAACGAGGCGTTTAAAAAAAATTTTAACGTAAACCGCACTCTCCTCTCGGCGGTATCGATTGAGTTTACGGATCGCGGGGAGCGAAAAAAAATCGCTCTCACGACAAAACCGGATCCTGACTTCATGCGTGTTCTTAAGGCTTTTCAATGGAGTCTTGAGTAAATTTGGGTGCTATCTCAGAGGGCAGGCAAACCCTCGATGACCCAAAAAAGGGGGATAAAACCTTTGCAAGATCTCGGGTAAGACTGACTCTCTGTACTGTATGGCCTTAAACCCCTCGCCGCGTAGCACGTAAAAAACGATATCCCGCACTCGAACTTCGCTGACGCTGAGCTTGTTAAAAAACTTTTCAAACTCAGTGACATTCGGTCGACCTCGCATCACCACTGCCAACGACTTTTGCTCAAGCGATCTCCAATCCGTACTCCAGTCATCGAGTCTTCCGTACTTTGATCCCACTCCCCAAATCGACACCGGACGCCTCAAAGCAAAACCAAGCACACTGGCTTGGGTATAGCCATCGGTCGCTAGGGCGTCTTGATCGTGCAAGAGCGGCGAAAGCGCGCGCGCGAGCTCGTCATGGTAACGAAAAAGCACATAATGACTGTAGACGCCTTTGTCTTTCCAGAAGTCGTCCTCTCGCGTGAGTACATAGGCATAAGCGCCTAAATGCAAAAAAAGAAACACCCCCATCATCCCACTCGCCCACTTAAAGTCACGAACACTTAAAACAAGTGCCGAAAAAAGAAACACTCCGAAGGTAAACAAAAGCATGTAGTGCAGACTCTGCCCCTGAGAGAGAGAGGAGAACAAAAACAGAACAAACGGTGCACCAAAAAGACACGCCCACTTGAGTCCCGCTTCAGTTCGCATGGCTTTTCGGACTGAACCTAAGCGAGCAACTAGAAAAAAAACTAAAAAAGGCGAAATCAAATAGACCTGAAACCCTAAGTACTCAAACGTCTTACGGAGATCAAGTTGCCCACTCCCACCAAAGCGAGTCCCTAAGTTAAAGACGTAATTGATCCAACAGTTTTGGCTGTTCCAATAAACATTGAGCAACACAAACGGTGCAGCCGAAAGCACTATCCATCCGATTGATGCGAGAGCTTTAAGGTTTTTTCTGCCTAAAACGAGAGCAACGGCAAAAGCGATCCCCATTAAAACTGCAAAGTACTTCGAGAGAAACGCAAGACCCAGCCAAACTCCAACCCACATATCCTGAGCTCTTGTGCGCTCAGATCGAGAGAATCGCTCAAGCGCAAGAGTGCCAAAAAAAATGAGCGGCACATCCATCGCAACAAAAACCGGCAACACATGAACGGGGTGGAGCAGATACAGCGTCATTGCTGCGTACGCAAGCGAGTGTGGAGTGGGTCCCGAAGGTAAAATGCGCGAAAGGATCTTGACTCCTACAATCGCAACGTATGCAGAAAGTAGCACGACCGGGAGTCGGAGCCAGAGCAGATTTGTGCTGACTTGCTGCTGAGCCCAAGTCCACCAACCGATCATGGGAGTTTGATCGTAGTAGCCTAAAGCGAGATTCCGACCCCACTGGATGTAGTAAGCCTCATCCCCAGTGATCGGAAAGCTGGAGGCGATCCAGAGCCGCACGCAAAGCGTGAGGATGAGAACCCACCAAAACACAAGGCGCGGCGTGATTTCAAAGTGACGACTAAAAACCTGAAAAACCAAGCGTCGCATCCAGCCTCTTAGGCAAAAGCCTAACCCCTGAGTCATCGGCTTGAAAGCCGTATTCAAATTGACGCATATTGTCTGCTTGCGCTTTTTTTGATCGCCTCCATCTGGGATTTCAAAATACAATTCTCCTGAACTTGGGCCATAAAACGCAGTCTCGGTCAAAGCATCAAAGGATGTCCCGCTTTTCGTGGATTGAACTCCTCGCTGAGGAGGAGCAAAAAATTCTCCGCACTCTCAAGACCCCTGAGAGAATCCAAGCCTTTCTCGACACTCTTGCCTACCATGATGCGGACACCGCGTTCTCGCCCCGACGTGTGTTACGCGAGCGCACTGCGCACTGCCTTGAAGGCGCACTGCTCGCAGCACTGGCTTTGCGCTTTCATGGAGCGGAGCCTCTCATTCTGGATCTCGAAGCAAAGCAAGACTCCGATCATGTGATTGCAGTCTTTCGTCAAAAAGGCGCATGGGGCGCTATTGCCTCTTCGAACTATGCGGGACTTCGGTTTCGTGCGCCGATCTATCGAACCCTCCGCGAACTGGCACTGAGCTATTTTGAAAACTACTTTAACCATCGGCGCGAGCGGACGCTTCGGACTTTCTCTGCGCCCGTAAACCTCACGCGCTTTGACTCAAAAAACTGGATGACCAGCGAGCGCTCGGTCTGGTTCGTGGCTGAGCATTTGTGCGTCATCCCGCATACTCGTATTCTCACCGCGGCTATGGAAAAATCGCTTACGCGAGTGGACGCGCGCACTTACGCAGCTGCAATGGTCGGCTCAAAACCATCGCGCTTCTGAATTAGGATTTCACTCTCGCCGGGGATTTAGGTTAGACTCTTAACCATCATGAACTGTCCTTGCGGAAACGCCGCTCCATACGCCGAATGTTGTGAGCCATTCATCTCAGGACGCAAGTTTGCGCCCGATCCTGAGGCTTTGATGCGCTCTCGCTATAGTGCCTACGTCAAAGTGCTCCCCCACTATCTCAAAGAGACGCTCGCACCTGAGTCACGCGGAGATTTTTCGGAAAAAGAGGTGCGCGAATGGGCTCAGCAGTCCGAGTGGCTGGGGCTTACGATCCATCGAGCGCAAGGCGAGACTGTGGAGTTCACCGCTAAGTACAAAACCGACGACAAAGTGCTTGAGCATCATGAGGTATCCAAGTTTAAAAAGATCAAAGATCGTTGGTACTTTCTCGAAGGTGACGCCCATACACACGAGGAGGGGCAAGGACACCACGAACCCCAAAAGCCGATCGTGCGCGAAGAGCCAAAAGTCGGCCGCAATGACCCTTGCTCCTGCGGATCGGGAAAAAAGTTTAAGAAGTGCTGCGGAGCTTAAGCATCACGCGATGCTCGCCGCATACTCCCCAAGCCCCTGTACGACCGAGTGAAACACATCGCGCTCCTGAAGTTTATCGGCCCCAAAGCGCTCGACTAACCCTCGGCGCACGAGCGGCACGCGCGCCGTACCCCCCGTGCAGCACACTAGATCGATCTCAGAGGGCTTAAGCTGCGCGCGCGCGAGCGTCTCATCGAGCGCTCGGAGGATTTTTTCTGACAAAGGGGCAATATCTTCTTCAAACCGAAGGCGAGTGAATGCGTGCGTGATCTCAACGGATGGGTACGAGTAGCAAAACTCTGCCTCAGTCGCACTTGAGAGTACGCGCTTGACGCGCTCAATCTCTTCGAACACCGAAAAGCCCAAGTTATCCTCAATCAACGTAAACAGCCGCTGCATCGCCGCCTCGTCCTCTCCCTGCAAACTCCACTGACGTACGTTCCGAAAAAACTCAAGCGTATCGCGCTCCCGTAGCATCGCGAGATCCGCAGGCGAACAAAGGAGCTCCATGAGTGCGGTCGGCATTCTCAGCACGTTTGAGCCAAAAGGGGCACGGTACTGCACGTGCGCACCAAAGTAGGGCGAAATCTCGCGCCGCATGATCGCACCATCTAACGCGTCCCCTGCGATCGATATACCGTGGGTCGCAAGCACATCGCTCATTCGGAACGGCTCCCGCGATAGCCTGAGGATCGAGTAATCCGAGGTCCCGCCTCCGTAATCGGCAACCAGCACGGTCTTTGGCTCGGTGAGTGTCCGCTTGAAATCGAGTGCCGCCGCCACAGGCTCCGGCAAAAACTCAATCGCGCGAAATCCCGCACTCTCCGCTGCACGGCGCATGCGCGTTTCAGCCAGTGCGTCCTCCTCGAGGTTCGCGGAGAAAAGTGCGGGCCTCCCCAGGACCACGCTCGTCACCTCCTCCCCGATAATCGCGTTCGCCCGCGCGCGCATCTCGCCCAAAAAACGTCCGATCATCGTCTCAAGCGAAACAGACTTACCTCCGATCACGGTACCCGTGAATGCGCGCGAGGGGAGAAACTTTTTGACCGAGCGCACGAGCCGACCCTCAAGGTCCTGAGCGACAAACTCGCGGAGTGCCGCTTGCCCGAAGTGCGACTCTTTCACATCACGAAAGTACATGAGCGAACGGAGCACCGTGGGATCGGAGGCCCCCGGATCAAGCGCAAGCGGAGCGCTCACTTGCCTCCCGCGCGCGTGCACGAGCAGCGAATTTGAGGTCCCGTAATCGATGGCGTAGATGGACATAGGGCGAAAGTATAGCAGCTCAAACTCAAGAGCCCCAAGGGGGTGTTTATTTATATCAACAATTACAAATAATTAGACAACTCCTCTGCTCCACCACTCTCACTTGAATCTCCGCTCACCCCAGGGAATAGTCAGCCCCTAAGACCATGACTCTCCTAGACACTCACGGACGCATCCACACCACCTTACGTCTCTCGCTGACAGACGCGTGTAACTTGCGCTGCCTGTACTGCATGCCCGATGAAGAGCACACTCCACTCCCTCACCTCATGCGTGCGCACGAGATCCTTGCGATCGCTCAAGCGTGCGTGAGCTTAGGGGTGCGCAAAATCCGGCTGACCGGCGGTGAGCCTCTCGTGCGTCGGGACTTTGCGCAGATCTTAGAGAGCCTTGCCACACTGCCTGTTGAGCTCGCGCTCACGACAAACGGGATCCGCATCCCGCATTTGATCGGTGCGCTTAAGCGAGCAGGCGTGCGCAAAGTCAACGTGAGTCTCGACACGCTCGATCCGGAGCGATTTTTTCGCATGACCAGACGTGCGCGGCACGCCGAAGTTCTCCGAGCGATCGATGAGCTCTTGGAGTTCGGATTTGAGGTGAAAGTAAACTGCGTCCTGATCCGTGGGTTAAACTCAGACGAGATCCCGCGCTGGCTTGAGTTCCTGCGCGATCGCATGGTGGAATTGCGCTTCATCGAATTCATGCCTTTCGAAGGAAACGCTTGGAGTCCCGAAAAAGTCGTCCCTTTCGAAGACATTCTCGCACAACTCCCGCAAGGCTCTTTGCGCGAAGATCAGAGACCTGGAGAGACCGCGGCACGCGTGCGCATCCCCGGAGCCCGGGGTTGGATTGGCGGAATCTCGACGCTGACCGAGCCTTTCTGCTCTACCTGCAATCGCTTGCGCATCACAGCGGACGGAAAGCTCAAAAACTGCCTCTTTGCCGCAGATGAGACTGATCTTTTGCAGGCACTCCGCTCAGGAATGGATTTAGCTCCCCTCATCCTCGAGAGTGTACGCGCAAAACGACCTGAACGCGGCGGGCAGTTCGCGCCCGACCTACGCGCGGTTGAACCCGCGCGAATCCAAAACCGCGCCATGATCGCCATTGGAGGCTAGATGATTTCTGTCGCCGACGCCTTAAAGCGAATCCAAGAAACCCTTGTAGCGCTCCCCTCTTCTGAACTGCGACTTGGCGACGCCCTCGGCCTCGTGCTCGCAGAAGACCTCTTCGCTCGCGTAGATTTCCCTCCCTTTCCGCAATCCAACATGGATGGATACGCTTTGCGGTTTGAGGAGGGCTCGATGCCCTTGCGGATCAAGGGGGAGAGCGCCGCCCGCGCCTCAGACTCCCAACACCTCACACCTGGGAGTGCGATGCGGATTTTCACCGGAGCGCCCGTGCCCGAGGGAGCAGACACTGTCCTCATGCAAGAGCGCGCCGAAGTGCGCGATGGATTTCTCTACGCTCGTGATCCGGATCTTAGACCTGGCCTCTTTGTGCGCCCGAAGGGATCGGACGTTCGCCTGGGAGAGTGCGCACTCTCGCAGGGTACACTTCTGACGCCAGGGGCTTTAGGATTTCTTGCGGGCGTCGGCATGGATCGCGTGCGCGCGATTGCACCTCCTCGCGTTGCGGTGCTGGTGACCGGAGATGAGCTTGCAGCCCCCGGCACGGAGCTGCGCTACGGACAAGTGTACGAATCCAATTCTGTCACGCTCCGCGCCGCGCTCAACGAAGCCGGCGTCAAGCACATCGACGTGATCTCGGTCGGAGACGACCCTTCGCAAATCAAGCACGCGATTACAGAAGCACTCGCGGGCGTCGAGCTCTTGCTGCTCACCGGTGGTGTGAGCGTGGGTGAGCACGACTATGTCGCGTCCGCTCTCGCCGACTGCGGCGTGAAAGAGCAGTTCCACCGTGTGAGACAAAAACCGGGAAAACCGCTTTATTTCGGGGTGCCACGCTCCGGGCCTGCGCGTGCGGTTTTTGGGCTTCCAGGCAATCCGTCGTCGGTGCTCACTTGCTTTTATGTTTATGTGCTTCCCGCATTAGGCGCACTCCAAGCACGCCCGCTTGCGCTCCGTCGCGCGCACTATCCTCTCCAGGAGAGCCTCAAAAAAACTGCGGGACTTACGCACTTTCTCAAAGCGCGCATGACTTCGAACGGGGGGCTTCGCGCACTCGGCGCGCAGGAGAGCTATCGCATGAGCTCGTTTGCACTCTCAGATGCTTTGCTTGTGTTTGAAGAGGAGCGGACGGAGCTTTCAGCCGGAGAGAGCGTAGAGGCGCTTTTTTTGCCCCATTTCGACAAGGAGAGATGAGCATGCGCGTGCTACTTTTTGGTAACCTTGCAGAACACGTGGGCCAATCGGAGCTTGTATTTGAGGGCGAGATGCGGATCTCAGAACTCCGCGCACGACTTAGGCCTCTTTCGGGCACTCTCCCCTATGCGGTCGCTATCAACGGACGCATCGAGGATGAGGATCGCGTGATCCCGCTGGACGCGGAAGTGGCTTTATTGCCCCCGTTTTCGGGAGGATGATCGATGGACCGCTACACGCGCCAAATCCGGATCTTAGGACAACAGGGGCAGGCGAGTCTGGCCTCCGCGCGCGTGCTTGTCGTGGGGGCAGGTGGCTTAGGTTGCCCCGCACTCCAGTCGCTCGCCGCCATGGGCATTGGCCACTTAAGTCTCATCGACGGTGATCGCGTCTGCATGGAGAACCTCCATCGTCAGATCCTCTACACGCCGGCCGACTTAGGCTTCTCGAAAGCCGACGTCGCAGCGACACAGTTGCGCGCACTCAATCCTGAGATCAACGTCCACGCTATCGACGCGTGGCTAGACGCCGGAAACGCGCGCACGCTCTTAAGCGGGTTTGACGTTGTGCTCGATGGCACGGATCGTCTCGCCACTCGAGCGCTGATTGCGGACGCGACGGCACTTCTGGGCGTTCCGCTCGTCTCAGCCGCACTCTCTGCGACTCAAGCGCAAATTACGGTGCTTAACTTCGGTCCCGAGTCTCGGCACCTGCGCGACTTGCACGCGGACTTAAGCGAGGAGCCTAAGAACTGCGCCGAGTCCGGCGTCCTCCCCCACCTCCCCGGTATCGCGGCTAGCCTCCAGGTCGGCGAGATGTTAAAAATCCTCACCGGGCGCGGAGACGTGCTCGCAGGTGAGGTCCTACTTTGGGATGTGGACCAAAACCGAGTGCATCGCCTCGCGTTCTCCAAGTCCCACGCCCCACGACCGCTCTCCTGGGAGGAGTTTGCGCATTGGCATCGCGAGCTTGAAATCGATTTTGACCCGAGACTCCGCGCGACCTTTATCGACGTCCGCGAAAAAAATGAGCCTGAAAGTCATGCCCCGTTTGTACGTATCCCTCTCTCGCGCCTGCACGAGGAGCAGTTACCCGATGGAGCGCTCGTTTTCGCTTGCCAAACGGGGCGCCGAAGTCTTGCGCTCACAAAAAAGCTAGCCGCTCACCGCGAGGTCTACAGCCTGCGCGGCGGTTTTGATCACTGGAGGAGTCCATGAAACAGATCTTTCAACCTGGTCCCATCTCAGCGCAGCACATCGCGGAGAGCTTAGAGGCGCATCGCTCGAAAACAGAGATCGGAGCGCATAGCCTCTTCTTAGGTCAAGTGCGCGCAGATACGGCGGGTGCATCGCGAGTCGCCGCGATCGAGTACACTGCGCACGAACGCATGGCGCTCGAAGCGATGCACGCGATCCGCGAAGATCTGTTCGCAAAATACAAACTCACCTGCCTGCATGTGGCGCACAGCCTGGGACGTGTCGACGCGGGCGCGCTTTGTCTGATGGTTTTTGCCTCAAGTCGCCACCGTGCCGACGCACAAGCGGCCGTGCAGGAGGCCGTCGAACGCATCAAAAAAGAGCTCCCGATCTGGGGCAAAGAGATCCTTTCGAACGCCACTCACCAGTGGAAGGAAAACACCCACACATGAACTCCATCACCTCAAAATCCACAACGCTCCGCAAGGCCCGCGCGCAGTCGGTCCTGCTCCTTTCGCAACAGAGTACGGCCGAGGCGTTGCGTGCGCGCACCGTCCCTAAGGGTGACGTCTTTGAGTTCGCACGCGCAGCAGGGCTCCTCGCCATCAAGCGCACGAGCGATGCGATTCCCGATTGCCATCCGCTTCCGGTCGAAGGCGCTTGGGTGCGCCTGAACCTTGAGGGACTGAGGCTCCACATCGAGTGCGAAGTGCATGCGATTTACCGCACTGGAGTCGAGATCGAGGCTCTGCACGGCGCGATGATCGCTGCACTCACCGCGCTCGACATGCTCAAGCCGCTTGATCCAAAACTCGAGATCACCGAAACCCGCGTACTCGAAAAGAGCGGCGGAAAGAGTTTAAAACGTGCCCCCGAAGGCCTGCGCGCGGCCGTCGTCGTTTGCTCAGACTCGGTCCATGCGGGCCGGGCACAAGATCGCTCGGGCCTCGCCATCGCCGAGCGCCTGCGCGGGCTGGGTTTAGCGCACGTGAGTGTGGAAGTCGTGCCCGATGAGCCCGAGCGGATCCAAGCGCGCGCACGCGCCTGGATCCAGGAGCGCGCGGATCTTGTCTTGTTCACGGGAGGAACTGGGCTCTCGCCGCGGGACCGCACGCCAGAGACGATCGCGCCCTTACTCGAGCGCGAGATCCCGGGCATTATGGAAACTGCGCGCCGATACGGTCAGGATCGCACACCGCTTGCCATGCTCTCGCGCGGGGTTGCGGGGTTTTGTGGTCAAACGCTCCTTCTGACGCTCCCCGGATCGCTGAAAGGCGCAGAGGAGACGATGGACGCGCTCTTTCCGTCCCTCTTGCATCTCTTTGAAGTCCGCGCGGGCTCTCGCCATGACGCCCCGGGGCCTTGACGCACCCGGCTTAACATGAGACTCCCCCCCGCATGCGTCGCCCGTTGAAAAAGGCTGTGCTCGCTCTCACCCTCCTCGGAGTCCACGCGCTAGGTCTGCTCGCCAGCACTTACGATTTCCACGCACACGCTCACCAGATTTGCCCAGAGCATGGCGAAGTCGTGCACTCTCTAGAAGCGCATGCTCCGATCGTTTCCTTCCAAAGTGCGCTCGAAAACGTACCCGAGAGCCACCACGCGCACTGCGCGCTTGCGCCGCATTTTCGACCAGGGTCCGGGCGTATTTCGACACCCAAGCTCGATGCCATACGCTCAGTTGTTTCTTTTGCTGGACCCACCGCGATCGTCAGTCCTTACCGTTTCGCGATCGCGCTCTACGCGCTCGCACCCAAAAACTCGCCTCCGGCTTAATCCTTTATTTTTTTAAAACCAACAAACGCCTTCACCTAAGCCCACGCGCGCGGCCGGAAGGCGTCCCCAAACTTTTTTGCGCGCCTCAAGGAATACCTATGAAAACGTTTTTGAAGTCCTCTTTGCTTTTGTCCGCCGTACTGCTCATCGCTGCTTGCGGCAAGAAACTAGAACCTCTGCCTGCGGACGCAACACTTTTGGATGCAACCGTGCTCAATGCCGGCTCACTGCGTACCGACGGTAGTACGCTCTCCGGCACGGGCTCAGTGGTGCTCAACCAACCTCTTTCGGGCACGGCATCTGGTCAGAGTTATGCACTCGCCTTCCGCCTCGAAGACGGCGGGAGCCTCACTTTGCAATCAAACGCGAGCAATCGTCTGCAGAACGGAATTGCTCTGCATTTCCAACGCAATGGCGCAGCCCTCTCCGTAAAACTGATCGCAGGCGGCGCGGAGAATGACGTTTCCAACGCGTTTGCGACGCTTGACGTGACCGGCGAGCTTCAGCTCCAAATCGACGTGCACAACAACGAAGTCCCCGCACACATCCTCGTTTGGTCAGGCGCTGACTTCTCAGAGGGCGCAGCTCTCCTGAACTCCGAAGAAGCCGGGCGCGAAGCTCCAGGTAACGGCGCAGGCCAATACTGGGGTCTCGAACTCTCGCAAGCAAGCGTCACGCGTGCAGCCGTCTCTGAGCCGAAGTTCGAAGAGTAATCTAAATGCTAAGGCAACTCTTGGGTGCACTCCTTTTGGGGTGCACCCTGCCTGCGCTTGCGGGCAGCGATGGTAGTGGACTTCAAACCTCGGTCGCCGTCGATCTTTTAGGTAAGTTTGGTCAAGCAGGGCCTGGCACCGCCGACAAACTCGAAGTTCGAGAGGCGGAAGTCGGGTTTTTTGCACCGATCGACCCTCTGCTCGATGGAGTTTTGAGTCTCGCAGCGCATCCAGAAGCGGGCGAGACGGTGTTTGAACTCCATGAGGCCTACCTTCAAACGACCAAACTCATCCCGCGCTCTCGCATCAAAGTCGGTCAGTTTTTTTTAGGCGTAGGACGGCTCAACCAGTTCCACCGACATGACTGGCCGTTTGTAAGCGCGCCGAAAGTACATCGCGAGTTTTTTGATGAAGAAGCTGCAATGGATGCAGGGCTTGAATATGGCTACCTGCTACCGCTCCCGTTCGTCCTGGACTTAAGCCTTGGGATCACAAGTGGCTGGACGTTTGGTCACTCTCACAGCGAAGGCGCTGTCCCACAAACTCCGACTCACTATCTGCGTCTGATGACCTACTCGGATCTTCCGGGCTCGGGCGGAGTGCAAGTGGGACTCAACTATCTGGGACGCAAGCGCAACGACGGAACACGCCAGCAACTCGTCGGGCTCGACGCTACAGCGAAGTGGCAAGAGGGACGCCGGGTACGCTGGCTACTTCAATCAGAAACGTGGTGGCGGCTCCTTGGCATTCCGGGCTCAGACCTCGAGCGTGCGATGGGATCGTCATTCTATGCGCAGCACGGGCTCTTGGATGAAGTCGCGTTTGGTGTTCGCTTTGACGCTTACACGCTTCTCAGTCTCGCTGACGCTTCGGGGGCAAAGCTTGCGAATGGAACGTGGGCGGTCATTCCGACTCTCACCTATAAGCCAAGCGAGTTCTCAACTCTTCGGACGGCCTACACTTACGAAAAAACCTACCGTGACCGCACGGAGGATCAGTTTAAGCATGCAGTGGAGTTGCAACTTAGCTTTATCTTAGGTGCGCATCCGGCGCATGACTTCTAACGGAGAAACGCCATGAGTTTATGGATCGCTTTTATTTCTGCTCTTCAAGCGCATGCAGCACTACAGGTGGTAACCACAACGCAAGACCTCGCTTGGGTCGCGCGAGAGATCGGAGGGGCGCGCGTCGAGGTTCAGAGCTTGCTTCAAGGCTCCGAGAACCCGCACTACTCAAACGCGACTCCTGAGTTCATCAGGCGTGCAGCAAACGCCGACGTGCTTTGTGCTGTGGGCCTTGAGCTCGAAGTCGGTTGGCTCCCAAAAGTGCTCACGCGCTCTGGTAACGCAAAGGTACAACCCGGAGGCAAAGGGTTTTGCGAGGCCGGAAGGAGCATCGAGACGCTCGAAAAGCCAACGAGCACTGTCACGCGCGCGATGGGGGATGTCCATCCGCAGGGGAATCCGCACTTTTGGTTGAGCCCCACGGCACTCGCTCAAGCTGCTGGCGAAATCAGCCAAGCGCTCGTCCGGGCGGATCCTGAGGGAGAAAAAGTCTACACCGAAGGACTCAAGCGCCTCCGGCAGTTGCTCGAGAAGGTCCTCAACGAAAACCGCAAAAAGCTTGTGTCAATTCTCAAGGAGCACTCCCCGCTCATGGAGTACCACCGCGAGTTTGTGTACTTCACCCACGCTTATGGGCTGAAATCGATCGGGAGCATTGAGGAAAAACCAGGAGTCCCACCTTCGGCAGGGAGGATTGCTCAGGTTGCCAAAGAGGCAAAGGACTTAGGAGTCCGACTTGCGATTGCAGCACCCTACTCTCCCTCGGGAGTACTCGAGCGTTTTCGAGAGATTTCGGGCATTCCAGTTGTGATCCTGCCGACTTCCGTTCAGCCCATGGGTGGACCCAAGGACTATCCAGAGCTCCAAACAAGACTCATCCAGGCTCTTTTGGATCATATGAAAGTTAAAAATCAGTGATTCTTGCCGCCAAGGACTTAAGCTACGGAACTCCTCCCCCGCGCCCGAAGGTTTTGGCGCGGGGACTGAGTTTTGAGCTGCGCTCCGGCGAGGTCTTGCGCGTGCGAGGACCTAACGGATCAGGGAAGTCGACCTTGCTCCGTGTGCTTCTCGGGATGCAAAGACCTCTCTCAGGGCATCTGGATCTCAGAGTGCCTTTGGATTTGACTGCGCTTGTCCCTCAGCTCCAAAGCCTGGGGCTTCACCTTCCGATGACGCTAAAAGACGTTCTTCGCATCGCACTTCCCGAAGAAAATCTGAACGAGCGCGTCCTTCAAACTGGACTCCTCGAGGAGAGCCATTTGCGGCTTCAATGGAACACGGCAAGCGGCGGCGAGAAAAAACGCACTCTGCTCGCGCGCGCTTTGTTGCGAGAACCAGCGCTGCTCCTCCTTGACGAACCGATGAACCATCTTGATGCCTTAAGCCGCGCGCGCGTCGCACAGGCGCTCAAGGATTACATCGAAGGCGGCGCGCGGCGCGCGATCGTGCTCATCACGCACGAGGGCGAGTCTGAAAATGCGCTCGCACACCTACCGTCGCGTGAGCTGGATCTTGGAGGGATCACAGAATGATAGAGCTGATCCGCGTTTACGCTTGGAGTATTCCCTCAGGCGTCGTTCTTGCCATCGCTCTTTCGCAGCTTGGAGCCCATTTGGCGACGCGCGACCGCGCGATGCAGACTCTGTGTGTGAGCCAAGGTGCGTTACTTGGGGTACTTTTAGCGTTAGGTTTTGCCGAGCCCGGCGAGCACTCGGACCCTAATGCGCACGCACTCCCGTTTGCGCTCTCGTTTCTATTTTCTGGCGCGACGTTTTTGCTGACCGATCGGCTCGCTCGCTCGCGTGATGTCTCACGTAACACGGTTTTTGCAGCAGTTTTCGCAGTACTGCTGGCCTCAGGGTATCTGGTGAGCGCGCTTTTTCCTGCGCTTGAAAACCACATGACCCAGGTCTATTTCGGGGATCTCGCGACGCTGACGACTTTCGACGCGAAACTCACACTTGGGATCAGTGGCATCGCCTGCCTTGCCTCCGTGCTGCTTTGGAAGGGGCTCGCGCGACAGAGCTTCGAGCTCGCAACGTTTGGCGAGGGGTTTTTAAACCGTGTCGCGCTTCGTGAGCGCGCGCTGTTTTCTTTAGGCGCTTTGACGCTCGTCTGCTTTTCTGTACAGCTTGTGGGATTTCTCTTTACGGTGGCGGCCCTCTTTCTCCCCACGACGCTGCTTACGTTCCTCGGCCGTGGCGGCTTGCGGCTCCACCTCGGCTTATGCGCACTTCTCGCGGGGGCGGGCGCGCTTTCGGGGTTCCTGCTTTCCTTACACTACACACGACTGCCGACCGTCCCTTCGATCGTGCTTTGGATCGCGGGACTCGGTGCCGGGATCCTTCTGGGAAGCGGGTTAATGCGGCGCATTGTCGCGTCTTCCCGCTAGCCAATCTCGACCCACCTGTGATGGGTAAGGATCATGGGCTATGGCTTAGAACTTTGGGTCGAATACCTTTTGCGCTTCTCGCACCTGGTGGCGGGAATCGCTTGGATCGGAAGCTCGTTTTATTTCATCTGGCTCGACTCGAGCTTTGAACCACTGAAGACTCCGCAAAAAAACGTCGATGGCGAGACCTTCATGGTCCACGGCGGGTTTTATTATCGCGTCGAAAAGCGAAAAATCTACCCCGGAGAACTCCCCAAAACGCTTCACTGGTTTAAGTGGGAAGCAACCCTGACCTGGGTCACGGGATTTTTGCTGTTCGCGGTTTTGTACTATCTGCGCGGGGCAAGTCTCCTCATCGACCCCACCGTGCAAGCGATGACTCAAGCGCAGGCGATTGGACTTAGCCTCGCACTGATCACGGGTGCTTGGCTCTTTTACGATCTGATTTGGCATCCGAGCTTCGTCACAAGCTTCGGTCGCAAAGCAATCTCAGCTGTCATCACGCTTGGGGCATTTTCTTTCCTGATCTACGGTCTCACGAAACTCTTTAGCGGACGCGGCGCTTTCATTCTGACAGGCGTGATCTTTGGAAGCATGATGCTTTTGAATGTGTGGGTGCGCATCCTTCCGGGCCAGCGCAAGATGCTGCGCGAAGCGCAAGCCGGTCAGATCCCCGACACTTCGGTGAGCCTCAAATCCAAGACCCGCTCCGTGCACAATACGTATTTTATTTTCCCGGTGCTCTTTATCATGCTGAGCAACCACTACCCCTCGGTGTACAACCACGCACAGAACTGGCTGCTCCTGATCTTGCTTGCGATTTCGGGCGCGCTCACCCGCCACGCGATGGTGACAAAAAATCCGATCGAGCGTTTTACGCTCTTGCCTGCGGCCTTAGGATTAGGAGCGCTTGTCTGGATGAGCGCCGCCCCTGTGCGTCCACTCTCATCACTTCCGGATGGCGAGCGCGTCGAGTTCTCGCGCCTCCACTCAATCCTAGCGTCGCGCTGCCTGAGTTGCCATAGCTCGCATCCCACGGACGAGATCTACAAGACGGCCCCCGGAGGCGTGCTTTTTGAGACAGAGGCGCAAGTCCGCGCAAAAGCGCACAACATCCACCTTCACGTTGTCGTCGCTAAGTCCATGCCTTTAGCGAACAAGACCGGCATGACGGACGATGAGCGCGCAGTGTTTGCGCACTGGCTTAAGCAGGAAGGACTTCTCCCCGAACCTTGATGCGGTTGATGCCGCCATCAGGATGCGTGCGTACGCGCAACTCGCTACAGAGCGGGCGGGCGGGGAGTCGAATTTCCATCACGTTGCCGGCGTAGGCCTTGACCGGAACGCGCAGCATGAGCTCTTTCCACTCATCTTTCACTGAAGTGCGGCCGTAGAGCGAAACTTCAAGCGGGTTGTTGTTCACGAAATACGTAAAATCGAGCAGAACCGAATCGACCCGAGTTGGGCCAGCGAGAGCGAGATCGACCTCTTCGAAGTGTCCCGCCTTTCGCGAACGCGCGCTCTCAAGCCCATCAAACATATGAAGCGGCGGAAACGGCGAGATCACCTGCGCTGCAGGACCATAGTGCTCGTTGCTTGCGCGTAGCACCCGCGCGCCAAGTGCGAGACTTGCGGCATCGTGCGCGCGCACACGCTTGCGATTGGAAGCAACTTCGAGAGCCTCAGGCGCGTACGGAATCGTCAGCGGCTTTAAACTCTTGGGAATCAATTCTTTAAAACGCTCGCAGCGGGCCTCTGAGAGAAGAGGAAATTTCGCAGGCGCTTCTGCATACAGCCCTAGGCGCGTGAGCCCTCCGTCGGGTCCCATCTGCACCCGGATGTGCGTGAGCTCAGAGGTCGCCACGGGGAGCTCCGCCTCAAAGTGCGCATGTCCAGCCATCAAAGTACGCGGGAGCACCGGCACCCAGTCCCCGCCTCTCGTCATCCCCAAGATCTCGACCCACTCTGCTTGGTTTCCGTCGTGAAACTTGGTTGAGAGCGACACAAAACGCACCATCGAAGTGCGCTTGAGCTTAAACTCAAGCTCTTCTACACCCCAAAGATTGTGGCGCGCACTCTCCCAGCTATCCATGATCTTGCCTTGGCGGCCAAAGAGCTCCGGATCAAAGACAGGATCATGGGGGCTTAAAAGATTCTCCGCGCGCGCGAAACGCTGATTGCTCACGCGCGTGATCTCGCCGCCGACCGCGACATTCAATGCAGACCAAGGATGAATCGGACCGCGAACGACGATCTCCTCGGGTAAATCCGGCTCAAAGGCCGAAAGCAAAAGCTCTTTATACCCCCGATTGACGATCTGCTCCTGTGGGATGCTCGAAAGATCAAAGTGCGCCTCACTCCAACGCTCGAAATCTACGCCCTTGACCCCAAGCTCTCGCAAGAGCAGGCGCGCGGCCTCGGCAACAAACGCGACGCCGTTATTGTCCGCGTTACACAGGATCGTAAAGCCCTTTCCGCGATCTGGGCCTTTAAAGCAGTGGAGGGTCAGCGCGCGAAACCCGTCGTTTGCACCCTGATGGAGCGCGAAGCGATTCTCCCCCGCTTCGATCGTAAACACGCCCAGTCCCATCTCACAGCCCATAAACGCGCGCGCGCCGAAATCGCGACCATGGAGCATCTGCACCGCGCTCGCGTGCGAGATGGGTCCACTGCCTGCGAGAGAATGGTAGGCGCTCTCCATCGCGTGCATGAAAGACTGAACAGCGCGCGCACTTGCGAGCATTCCTGCCGCAAGAAGCGGGAACTGAAGCGATCCTCCCCCCTCCATAGGCGTGCCATCCGAGCGATGCCCAGTTGCGCAGGGGCCTAAGGGATCGAGACCCCATTCTTGAGCCCCAAGCTCTTCAAAAAACGACAGCATGGCCTTTCCGATCGGGAGCCTGAGTCTTGCTTCGAGCAAATGCTCAAGCACAAGAAATCCGCCGCCCGAGTACTGGAATCGCGTCCCCGCCGGATGCGCAAGCGCGATCGGCGCATACCCCAAGGCCGAGTGACCCGAGAGAAGCTCAAGCGCACTCGGGAGTTTTTGTGAGCGCTTAGCCCCGTTGACATAATGGAGGTTAAGCGCGCGGTGGGAGAGTAGATGCGCGATCTCGACTTCGTCGCCGCCGGGGATTCGATAGGGAGAACCCGCTTTTTCAAGAAGTGCGTTCACCTTGGAGTTGAGCCCCATCCCCGCGCGGGCAAAATGCTCACACGCAAAGGCCGTAGCCAGCATCTTACTGAGCGAGGCAATCTGAAACGGCGTCGAATGCTCGACCCCCTCGCCGAAAACGAGCGACTGAGCGTGCCTGCCGCAAGAGACTGCGATCTGGGCTGCGACGACTCGGTGCTTTTTCCGCAGTTCCTCGAGCTTCTCCAGCGCGCGCGGGGCTACGCCCATCCGCTTCTGCGTGATTTGCCAGAGCGCCTGGCGTGCGTGCACGAGTTCCTTTTCGGTCGGATTACCGATCCTCTCTTTGAGTTGCGTGAGCATCTGCTCACCGCTCTTTCCTTGAGCGGAAATTAAGAACTTAAATCCGTGCTTCGCAAGGTACTTCGCGCCCTGGACACGCAGCTCCTCCAAAAGCCTTTCGGCACTCGGGTCGACGCCCGACTGCTCGCCCGCGGCGCGCGCATCAAGAGTGGCGCGGCTTTGTCCGATGTCCCCGTGAAACGAGGCACCCTGAAGGATCTCCTCGCGCGAGAGGCCCAATACGATCCGCTCGGCTTCGCGCGGATCCTCAAGTGCGAGCTCCGTCATCTCGCGTGCAAAGCGATCAACCCCCAAGATCTCAAAGTAATGATTGAGACGCGCGACTTTGGGCTCGAGTGCAACCTTCTTCGCGTCGATTCTGAGCGCTTGCGACCATGGGTCCTCACTTGAGCGCACGCTTTCCACCGTAAAAGGTTGCAAAAGCTCGGGCGCAAACTCCGCAGGCTCCCGATCGGTCATGAGCTTGAGCATCAAACGGAACGCGATCGGGTACCACTTCGCAGTGCGCGCGTCCCATTTGACTTGCACGATCTTTTTTGAGTCGGATCGGTCACGCCGGATGAAGTTCATCTCCTCGTGCGCGATTCGGATGAAGTCCTCAAGCGCGAAGCGCCCGTGATGGAGCTCATGCCAGACTTCCCAGCGCGATCGCTCGGCGGTTGCGAGGTCGTCCATCACGCGCACAGGAGTGCCCGAGATCACGGTCGGGAGCGCTACACAGCCGCTCCCAGCGAGCCAGTCCGCGAGGTACTGCAAGGACTGAAACACGTTGTAGCGGATCTCTTCGGGATCATTGTTCGGAATAAAATCCGACTGCGCGATGTCAGCGACAATCAAGGCGCGAACGTAGTGCGGATCTTCGCGATCGAGCCCTGAGATATCCGGCCCGTCGATAAACTTCTGCGTTTCGGCCGCGAGTGCGGGTTCCAAGAGATCCGCAACAAGACTCCGGAGCGCGCTCGGGTCGCCCGCCTCGCGACGGCGCCACGCTTCAACGAGCGCGAGCCCCAGGCGTACGAAATCCGGGTGCGCGACCCAAAAGCCTGTGAGCTTGCGCTTGAGCTGCGTGACAACGTCCTTAATGAAACCTCGTAGCGTGACTTGGAACGAAGGTGAGCGCGGGTCAGCACCGATGGGGAGGATCCCATACATTCCGCCGACCTGAACCCCTCCGCGCGAGCCGACCACATCCGACAGTAACCGGTGCGACGCCTGGATGTACTTGATCACGATGTCGGGATCGGCCTTAACCGGGATGCGGTAATGCGGCTCGTTTCGGAAGAGGCGCGCAGTCGACGCGAGATAGTCATGCCACCCTAAGCTTGCTCCCGCGAAATACGGGTAAAGCGCGTCCATGATCTCGTGCGTGCGCAAGATCGCGCGCGGGTTTTCAAGTACGATCATGAGGCGGACTGAGCCAAGCTTGTACTGGGGATGGAGCGCCTGGAGCTTACTCTCGGCAGCCGCGATCACGCGGTGGAGGTAGCGCGCTTCTTCCTCGTTTTCGAGCTTTGGCACGTAGAACGTGAGCGCTTTGGGGTTTGCGTGATTCCGGAACAGATGGAGCGCGAAATCATAAAGGTGAAGCGGAATCGGGTTCTCGCCCTGAAAGAGAAACGTGCACGGGAGTGCGAGCCCCGGGAATCGTTTGATCGGGAGCGCGAGCTTGTGCTGAGCGAGCTGGTAGTGCTTTGCGCCCTCGCGGTGCTTAAGCGTACCTTCGAAGCACGCGGTGAGGTTGACACCCGCGTCCACGAGATCGGAGCGGATGGGCGTCTTTGAGTCCTCGTCGTCTGCACCCCAGTACGGCGCGCTCTTTTGCGCGGCGAGGAGCTCTTCGACGATCGCGGGCTCTCCCGGGAGTTTGCGGTGGTAGGCGTTCATCGCGTTGATCGCCATCTTGGCGCTGTCGGGAGGCCCAAAGAGCGTGACGTGCACGCCGCGCAAATGCTCGGGGAGCTCGGCTACCAGGCGCCCGCCGGGTTTGAGCGCATGATCACCAAGTGCACCCATCACCGTACGGCCGCGCGCGTCCTGGAGGCCAAGCGGCAAGAGATAGTCTTTGTCGAGCCAATCGCGGCCCATCTCGGCGTTGAACGTGTGGCACGCGTGCATGCGTTCATCGATGAACTTGCGGTCTTGCATGCGCTGCTCGAGGAGCGCGTTTAATTCGTTTTTCGTTTCCGCGTAGAGTTCACTAAGAAAGTGCAGCGCTTCCGGAGTCTCGAGCCCGCCGCCCGTGCCGACTTCGCGCATTCCGGGAACGCCCGCGATCTCGCGCGACTGGCGCAAGAGCTCGCGCGCCCAAGCGGGCGAGAGCGTGCGGTGATAGTACGGGATCTCAAAAAACGGACGCACCTTAACTTCCGCGGTAAGTGCTGTAGCCGAAGGGGTTCAAGAGCAACGGCACGTGGTACTTGCGCGAGAGATCTTCGATTTCAAAAACAACCTGCGCGTCGAGAAAGAACGGCTTGCGCCCGCTGCGACCCAAGTACTCCTCTACTCCAAACGTGAGGCGGTAAACGCCTTTCTCCTGAGCTTTCGCAAACACGCAGCGTCCATCAGAGTTGGTCGCTCCGCTCTCCACCGTTTTCCATCTGCCGGGCGACTCGCCTAGCTCTAGCTGCACTTTCACGTTTGCTGCCGGGTGCCCGAGACTTGTGTCGAGGATGTGAGTGCTGATCATGAGAGATCTTTATAAATCTTTGCGCTCAGCAAGGACACGCAAAAAAAGCACCCAAATGAAATGCTGCGTTATCACCATGAGTCCAGTATGCTCATGCGCCATGCAGCCTAGCTTCCCTCCCCACCTCAAATCCATCGGGCAAAAGGTCGATTACCTCTCGCGCGAGCTGATGCCCGCCAAACGTTTTGACGACTACATCACGCTCATGCGTGAACTGCTTCACCCCAATGTCCACTACATCGACCCCGTGCACACTTATCATGACCGAGAGAGCGTGCTCACGATGCTCGCAAAGTACGTCCCCCGCTCCGCCAACGGTGAGCGCTTTGAGTTTAAGCTCCTGGTCGACGGCGAGACCGAAGTGATCTGGCGGTGGACCATCTGTCTTAAGATCCGCTTCTCGCCGTTTAAGTTCACGATCAACGGGCTTGTGCACGCGCACGTCCAGGACGGAAAGATCGTCTATCAACGCGAGTACTACGACCCCATGGAGTCGGTCGAAGTCATTCCGATTTTTGGCAAGCTCTTTAAGCTCATGCTCCGGATGGGCTAACGATGCTGCATACCCTCAAGAAACTCATCTTCAAGTTCATGGAACTGGGCCTGGGCCTTCGGACCTGCTTCCCGCTCGAGACGCGCAATCCGATTTTTGTGAATTTCAGATTGAATGCCGCAGAAACCGATGCCGTATCAGCATCCCTCCCTCCGGGCTGGCGCTTGATGCCGATCCGTTTTTGCGAGAGTGACCCTGAGCTTCAGTACTTCGTGAGCTACAACTTGTACGAGCTCAAGTACCCGAAACCCGAACTCCAGCACATCCGCAAGATGCGTTGCGAGATCAACACGTTTGTCATCGATCCCAAAGGCCGTAAGGGCGTATTCGTCTTCTCGGGCTCACCCTATGTATCGCGCGAAGAAAAGTTCTCGCTCATTGGATTTGTTTGCGATCTCGCCGAGCGCGTGGTCGTTTGGATTTACGGTGTGGGCCGACTCACAAAACTGCTCTACCGCCTTACACCCACCGAGCTTGAGATTCGGATCAAAGAGGGTCCAAACTACGCAGATCTAAAGCAGCCGCACACTATTGCAAGCGAGCCCACAGAGAAGCTCTCGGCTGACTACTGGGAGTATAACGATATTTCGTTTTTCAATGACGGCCGCACGCATGACTTTGTACATGTGACCCACGCATTTTACGCCGCTCGCTTTCATCGCTTAGACGGAGTCGCTTATCCTCCAATCAGAGGACCATTTTTTAACAGATCTCCCGATGAGATTCTTTTTCACTTTGGTGACATCCCCTATCTAACCAACTCAATGAATCGGTCATGAAAACAAAAATTTTTCTTTACTTAAGTCTCTCTCTCATGGCGACCCTCATAGTTTATGGCCTTTGGTTTCCTGACCGCTTTGAGGCTGCTTTACGAAAGCCTGAGTTCTACATTCATGCAAAATTTACTCATATCCTTTGTGTGACTTTGTTTTTTGCAAACGCTGTGATCGGAATGATCTGGGAGACCCGCAGCCTTTTGACTGATGACCCAAAGATCGTACAGCATACGTACAACACGGTTGTCTGGATTGACGCAGTTTTTACTGCACCTTTGATTATCGCCTCTGCAGTCTCAGGCATCATGCTTGGAACGATCTTAGGCGGAGTATGGACGATTGGCTGGATCTCAATTTCGTTTGCGCTTTTTTTTCTCTCAGGCCTCATCTGGGTGGTTGCCGATATTCCGACCCAATACAAAGTGAAAGCGCAGTTTAAGATCCTCACCCCCGATGCGTGCTCCTTGCCCCCGAAGTTGCGTAAGCTCCTTTGGCAGCGAATGGCGATTTCTCTGGCCGGCACACTTCCCCTTTTGTTGATCATGTACCTGATGGTTCATAAACCCGATCTCCCCAAAGCCTCTCAGATACTTGGATTTTAAGAACTGGCCGCGCTGAGTGAGTAAAAAATCGAAGATTCTTGGCTGAGAGGAGGGTGAGGCGCATGTGCGCCAAGCGTCATTCTGGTCTTTGTAAGGGTTTGAGGGCTTTTGGCGCTGAAGCGATCGCCTAAGGCTCTAGCTCGTGAACTAAGCCGTAAGGGTTTCGTTGTGGTAGCGGACGTAGATTTGGATGTGGTGTTTAAGGTTTTCAGCCTTTTTTGAGATGCACCAT
>JBILEK010000055.1:0-18126 GCA_044352155.1 Bdellovibrionia bacterium | reverse complement strand
TTCCGGAAAGTCGAGTCTCATCCAAGCGCTCTATCATCTCTATCCCATCGAGCGGGGCGAGATCCTGCTCGGAGGATGCGCGATGGACCCGCTGAGCGATGGAGCACAGGGCCTTGTCTCATGGCGAAAAAAAATTTCGCTCATCGCACAAGACCCGATTCTCTTTCGAGGCTCACTTCGTGAAAATCTTGCGCCCGAAGGACGCCTAAGTGACGAGCGTCTGATCAAAGCCCTTCTTCAAGTCCAGTTCATCCCCGTCCCTCCTACGCGCGATCAAGCGCAAGCGATCCTCGCTTCGCCGATTGAGGATCGCGGTCAAAATCTCTCCTTAGGGGAGCGCCAACTTCTTTGCATGGCTCGATGCATCCTCCAGGAGACTGGAGTCGTCATTTTAGACGAAGCCACAAGCTCCATTGACCCTGCCACTGAAGAGCTGCTTGGCCGCCAAATGTCGATCGCATTCCGAGGAAAAACTCAACTCATCATCGCGCATCGACTCTCAACGATTGCCGACTGTGACCGAGTACTCTGGCTTGAAGATGGGACACTCTATCGGGACGGAGATCCTAATCAAATCCTAAGAGAGTTCACCGAGTCCTCTCGCGAACACTCCAGCCTTTAGAAGTCGCTGACCCGCGCACCCGCTCCGAGATCTGCTCTGAGTAGAAGCGACGAAAACTCATCACGTTGCTTGAAGCAAGTCCTCGACTCACGACCTCTCCGCGACGGATTTGGTCAAGACGCGCCTGGAGCCAGAGTTGAGCGCTTAAGCTCTCAAGCGTAGCGGTAAGAAATGGCTTAAATGTTGTACCCTTGCGCTCGGACCCTTCCTCAGACGCTTGACTTAGGCTCCTAGGTTCAGGAGTGCTTGAAACTTGCCGCGCTTTTGGTGCTTGAAGTGGGATCGCAAGAAGATCTTTTTTGACGCTCGCCTTGAGAGGGACGGGCTCTATTTTTTGGTTTGATTCGAGGCCCCCGAGTGGAGGAGTCGCTTCGGTGCCTGGAACAAAAATCCATTGCCCGACGCGGATATAGTTTGGATTCTTCACTTGAGGGTTGAGGTGAAGGAGCTTCTGAAGTGACCCTCGCTTCCCGTACACGGGGCGACCGACTTCACGCTCGGAGATCTCCGAGAGGCTCTCTCCTTTTTGGACTTGAACCTTACGAGTCTCCTCAGCGCGCGCAAGCGCACTTCCCAACAAAACCACCGTTAAGCCAAGTAAAAACCCAATCTTTGTTGCTCTCATCTTAGCTCTCATATCGACGCAATCTCGAGATGAGCTTAAGAAGAATACGCTTTAAGAAAGTGGTTCCACTCACCCGTCACCGAAAGTTTCACTTGAAAGGTTGTGCCCGAGCTCTACAATATTAAATTCCCGTGAGCGAGCAAGGACGCACCCTACAGATTTGGAATCGAACAGACCGAACACTTGAATCCGAGCAAGTATACGGCGAGGAGTGGCTCAGATGGCTCTACGAGACTCGAGGGGGCCAAATCCTTGCCGATGCAGTTTTATCGCGGGCATGGATCTCCGAGCTCTACGGCCTCTACCAAAACTCGCGTCTCAGTGCGCGAAAGATCCCATCGTTTGTTCGAAATTTCTCAATCCCTCTCGAAGAGTACGAGGAACAGCGCTACTCATGCTTTAACGATTTTTTTATCCGCAAATTCAAACCAGGGATGCGTCAGTTTCCCGAAGCCCCCAATGAGATGGGCGCATGCGCAGAGGGTCGAATCCTTGCTTACGCGAGCGTCTCCTCAAAATCAGAAGTACCCATCAAAGGCACTGTTTTGACGGTAGATGCGCTTCTGAGCAACTTCGAGTATTCGCGGCTCTTTAGCGGGGGACCTGCTTTTGTATTGCGACTTTGCCCCACCGACTACCATCGTTTTCATTTTCCTGACCAAGGTCAAACTCTCGAGCGCTATCGGATTGCGGGTCGATTGCACTCAGTGAATCCTGTAGCCCTTCACTATGATCCAAAAATCCTAGTGACCAATGAGCGTCAGGTTTCCATCCTTGAGACCCAAAACTTTGGAAAGCTTGCGTACATCGAGGTCGGTGCACTTTGCGTCGGTAAAATCGTTCAGACGCACTCTCCAATGCTTGGCTTTAAGCGAGGAGACGAGAAGGGTTACTTTCTCTTTGGCGGCTCAACCGTTGTTCTTTTAGGGGAAAAAGGCCGATGGTCCCCCGAGAATGACATTCTTGAGCGGAGTGTTGCGGGGATAGAATCGCGCGTTCGATTAGGTGAGACGATTGCGAAAGCTTTAATCTAAAAAACTCGAGTTTCTTATCCAATACTCCGATCTACGAGATACGCGTGTTGGAACGACGGATTCTCATTATTGATGACGACCCTGCTCTCACCGATACCCTGGCAGATATCGTGAGCGATTTAGGCTTCTCTGCGGTTTGTGCCCTCAGCGGAAGCGAGGGACTAGAGTTTGCTCTCACGCAAGAGCCCGTCGTGATCCTACTTGATCTCAAGCTCCCAGATCTCGACGGCATGGAGATCTGTCGTCAAATCCGCGCCATCTCTCATCTGCGCCACATCCCGATCCTGATCATTACTGGCAACGACAACCCCGAGGTCCGCGTCACAGGTCTCAATAGTGGTGCTGACGATTACATTTGCAAACCGTTTCATCGCGAAGAAGTTCAAGCGCGGATCCGAGCTGTTCTGCGTCGCACTCCTTCGAAGGAGCAAAAATCGAGTGCGCAAATCCAAGAGCTCAAATCAGGCAACTTGCGGATTGATGTTACGGGAAGACTGATTTTTATAAACGACGATGAAGTCCGTCTGACAGGCACTGAGCTTAAGGTGCTAATCTACTTGCTCTCGCACCCGGATGAGGTGATCGATAAGCAAACTCTTTTAAGCGAGTTTTGGGGCAGTACGCGCGTCACCTCTCGCACGATCGATACTCATGTGGCTAATATTCGTCGCAAGCTCAAAGACTGGAATAGAGCCATCGAAACTGTGCATGGCGCTGGATACGTCTACCGCACTCTCAAGAGCTCCACACGTCCAGAGGCCGCTTAAGAGCGAATTCCCTGAAGCGGATGCAACTCTGCTGCGCGTCTACTCGGGTAAACGCACGCCACTAAAACGATGAGCAGCGCACTCAATCCGATGCCTGCATAATAAATCGGCTCAAACGCAACCGGAAAAGTGCGATCATAGTAGATGTCCGGAAGTGCAACGACGTTAAAGTTTTTGAGCGCGTAACACACGCCATAGGCTAGTGCCATCCCCAGCGAAGTGCCAAACACACCAATCATCAAACCCTCGGAGAGAAAAATCGCTCCCACTTCGTCACGCGTCGCTCCCATCGCTTTTAGAATCGAGATCTCTCGCTTTTTTTCCATGACCATTAAAGTGAGCGTCGTCACAATGTTAAAGCTCGCCACTACGACAATAAACGCAAGAATCACAAACATCGCAACGCGCTCAAGCTTAAGTGAAGCAAATAGACTTCCGTTAAGCTGCATCCAATCTTCAATGCGAAAGCTCGGGTTATCGCTCCTTAAACTCTGTGCAATCGCGGAGGCGTCCTCGAATCGTTGCGCTACAATCTCCCACTGTGAAACGACATCGCGGCGTTTCAAAAACGACTCCACCGATCGAGCGCGAGCAAAAACAACATGAAGCTCTTGATCAGGAAACCCCGACTTATAAATCGCTTCGACCACAAAACGCCTTAAGCGCGGAACATCGGCAAGAGTCCCTTCAGTTTCCGTCGGACTAATAAGAGTTACGAAATCCCCTGGAATAAGACCCATCGAATAGGCAAGCTCATTACCAATGGTGATCCCCGGATGGGTGAGCTCCGAGCCGTCTTCCTGGCGCTCGACTAACTGATGAGCCTCTGCGGTCTCAGTGATCTGAGGTTTCAGTGTTTCCCAGCGGGGCTCTTGGATGCCTTTAAGAACGATCCCAGTCACCCGACGCGCCGAGCGCAAGATGAGCTCCGTACTCAGCACAGGATGCACAGCCTTGATGCGTGGATCGATTGGGTTCTGAAACGCTCCAAAGGGCACTAATCCGCGCTCAAACCCCAGGGTCTCTGAGGTAGGACTGACCAGCACGTGCAAGTCAGTGCGCATGAGGCGCTTTTTTAACTCCTCTTCGAATCCGTCCATCACCGAGAGCACAACGATCATCGCCATCACTCCAAGCGAGACCCCAAGGATCGAGATCACTGTGATGAGACTTAAAAAAGCTGACGCCTTTTTTGAGCGCAAATAACGCATGCCCACCCAGGTGGTCCAGCGAGCAGAGAGAAGACTCCTCAACCCAGTCATTTAGTCTTGATAAAACGAAGCCCCCGATTGCGCACGCTCTTTTAGTGCCTGGGAGGGAGTAAAACGCGCAGCGCAGCTGGGGATTTTTTCTAGGCGCTCGAGCTCGGCTATAATTTTTTGCGCCCCGAGCGAATCCGCGTAGCGCAGAAGCCCCCCACGAAATGGTGGAAACCCAGTTCCCATGATCATCCCCAAGTCGCAGTCCTCGGCTGAGTCTACGATTTGTTCTTCGAGACACCGCGCCGCTTCGTTGATCATCGGCAAAACACAACGCGCAACGATTTCTTCGGGCTTAAACTTGCCCGCCTTAGGGCTAAGCCCTAGGATCTGATACACTTCGGGATCGAGTTTCTTTTGTTTGCGATCCCCCGTGCCCTCATACCGGTAGATGCCTTTGCTATTTTTTTTGCCGAGACGCTGTTTTTCGACTAGCTTGCCCACACCAGGCGCCGGCACCATACGAGCCCCAAACGCATCATGTAGGATGTGAAGCACTTTATCTCCAACGTCCACTCCGACTTCGTCAACTAACTCCAAGGGACCCATGGGCATCCCAAAATCAACCAGCGCTCGATCGATCTCTTCGATCGGAGCACCTTCCATGAGCATATAGGCAGCCTCGTTCATGTAAGGAACCAACAAGCGATTCACCAAGAACCCAGGCGCATCCTTGACCACGATCGGCGTCTTTCCGATCCGCTTACAAAACTCAAAGGTCCGCACGATCGCTTCGTCACTCGTTTTTGCTCCACGAATCACTTCGATCAATGGCATCCGATGCACGGGATTGAAAAAGTGCATCCCCGCAAAACGCTCTGGATGCGAGAGCACTGATTGCATTTCACTCACCGAGAGTGAGGAAGTGTTGGTCGCAATCACGCAGTCTGAGCGCACATGATTTTCGAGATCTTTTAAGACTGATTTTTTGATTTCCATTTTCTCAACTACGGCCTCAACTACGAGGTCCACGCCCTTAAATCCTTGAAAGTCGAGCGTCGGAGTCACGAGAGTGAGTTTCTGTACGGCTTGGCGATCGTTGATTTTACGCCGTTTAACGGCCTTTTTAAACAAAGTCGTGATCGCATTGATCCCAATCTGAAGTGCTTGGGAGTTCAGATCCTTCATTCGAGTTCGAATGCCTTGATTGATAAAAAGATGGGCAATCCCGCCTCCCATCACACCTGCACCTAAGACCGCCGCCGACTCGAAGGAGGGAAACTTGAGCTCTGGCTTTCCGGGTACGCCGTTGTTCTTTTTCACGCCTTCGGTCAGAAAAAAGAGCCGAATCAAGTTTTTCGATACTTGTGTTGCAGCCATCTTGCCGAAACCACGCGCTTCGCGTGCCATGGCTTTGGCGCGCGCTTTTCCTCGATAATGCACTCCATAATGAGTCCCGATCTCTCGAAGCACTTCAATCGCTTCAAGAGGAGCTGGATACTGCCCACGAGTTTTTGCAATCACGCCACTTCGCGCTTTTCGGAGCATGAAAGCGCGACCAAACGGCGTGTACTCAAACGCCTGACCGATTGCTCCTCCGACTCCGCCGAGCTTGGGCTCGCGGCCAATCCTCTGGCCTGTTTTGAGTTGCGGGAGCTTGTTTTTCACCCATGCAAGAGCTGAAGTCTCAAAATCTTCTTTTGGCAAGTAAGCGTCAGCGAGCCCGGACTTAAACGCTTTCTCTCCTTTAAACTGAGGTGCACCCAAGATCATCTCAAGTGCAGTGGCGAGCCCCACTTTCGTTGCAAGTCTCACGCAACCCCCCATGCCCGGGATGATCCCAAGCATCGTCTCCGGAAGTCCAATCCGCGCCGCAGGATCAGACGACATAATGATCGCAGAGCTCGCAAGCGAGAACTCACAGCCCCCACCCAAAGCTGCTCCGTTAATCGCAACGACCCGTGGAAACGGTAAGTCCTCCCAGAGATTGAGCAAGTGCTGACCTTGAGCGGCGAGAGTCTCAGCCTCTTGCGCACTCTGAGTTGCACGGATGAGTTGAATATCGGCTCCCGCAATAAAAATCCCAGGTTTTGCCGAAACCACCAGCAGCGCCTCAATCTCTCCACGCTCGCCCATCTCTTTTAGCTTCGGGAGTAACTCCGCAATATCGCTCATTACACGGGCATCAAACTTGTTCACTTTCTCGCCCGGGAGATCAAAACTCATTGTCCAGATTTTGACTCCCAGATCGGAGTGTCGATTACGAAAATGAAATACTTGGTTCTTTGAGGAAAAGTCTTGGGTTGCGCTCATAGGGATAGGCTTAAGAGTGTAAGGCTCTCCCCAGAGCACGGGCTAGGAAAAAACAAATTCTCCCCGCACCTCGTGCGCTCTGTGTCAACTTATCACTACTCGCTCTAAGCCTGCCTTCGCATAGCGCGCGAAAAGACGCACGCTCCCCCACACACCGATTACTCGAAGCGAGTAGAGCACTTTTTTCAACCAAGCCATCCAGACTCGATCTCGACGCTTCCACGCGATCCCCACTCCGCGCTCCACTCGCCCTAAGATCTGGATCACGGACGACTCATGAAACTTACTCCATCCAAAAAGCTGAGGCTCCACGTTGTAGGCGCGCACGGAGTACTTCCAAGCATGCTCGAGGATCAGATCGGCAGGTTCTAAAAGCTCTAGTTGTGCAAGAATTTTTTTACACGCGCTCTTGTGAATCGCGTAGCCTGCAGCGCACTGAGGGTTCTGGACCCGAAACTGAATCCAGTGTTCGGAGTTGATCGCACAGAGATCGTACTTGAGCGGGATTTTCTTGGGGTTAAGAACTTGGCCTTGGAACTTCAGTAACTCGCAGTTACTTGGCTTAAGTGCGAACGCTCTCTGAAGTGCACTCCACCCCTCTTTTTGAATCAGGACATCGTCCTCGAAAATGATGCCCCAAGGCTCACTCGCCGCAAGAATCTCTTCGTAACAACGTCGATGACTGAGCAGGCATCCAATCTCACCTGCACTCAGATGCTCTGAAGCGCGAACTAAAGGCGGCAGCACTGCGTGAGGACCGTATACCCCCGGGACTCTCTGAAACGAGACCCCCACAGCGCCAAAGCCAGCCTCCATCGCCTCAAGGCGATCCTTGGACTGATCTAAGTTGATGACGTAAACGCGAGCACCTTCAATCAAAGCGACGCTCACTCTCTCACACGCTCGAAACTAGAAAGCGAGATTCACACCTGCTGTGATGGTGTAAAAATCTGACTTCGCTAAGCTCGCACCTGACTGCTGCTTGTCGTAGTCCTGCTGTCCGTAAGGGTTATAAAGATTGTAAGGATAGCCGTACTGTGCGTTGCCGTAAAACGCGTAGTTATTAAGCGCGTAGTTCTCACGCGAACTTAGGATCTTTGAGTACTTAAACATCGCATTGATCGACACAGACTTCGAGAGCTTGAGATCCACTCCGCCCCCAAGTGAACCGACAAACTGAGACACTTCGTAGTCGTCGCTGCCCGCGTAGAATCCTGTCTGGCGCATCCAATCTACGATCTTTGAATCGTAGTTAATGAAGCTCTTGGTATATCCACCGCCCAAGGAGACGAAAGGGCGAAGCTTATAGTCTTTACCTAAAACCGAGAGCTTAATCGTTGCATCGATCACGTTTTGTTTCATCGCGATCGTCTCTGCGGTGCGACCTGATCCGTAAACGCCTTGATACTGGAGAACCCATGGGTTCCATGAGTTGATCGCCACTCCGTACTCGTTAAAAGCATATCCGAGCTCAAACGAGAGATTCTCTCCCGTCTCAACTCCGAGCACAGCGCCTACGCCGTAACGGCCTGAAACATTGTATCCATCGGCATTGGCCATCGAGGGCATCCCAAATCGCGGGGAGAGATAGACACTTGATTTCTCTTCAACCGCAGATGCAACTCCCTCCACTGGCACTTGCGCACTCGATGTGCTCGGTGCTTCGGGTGCCGCTTGAACGACTCGTACTTCGTCCCGCGTACGCTCGATTAAAGGAACTTCCACCACTTGCTCTGCGATGGGGGCAGAAGGTTTAGGAGCAACTTCCTCCTCGCCGCCTAAGGCTTTTGAGTTAATGATTTTGCCCATCCGACGCTCTTCGTCCTTTAAGCGCAACTCTTCTAGGCGTTGTTGGAGGAGATCTTCGGTTTGAAGCTCGTTACGCATCCGCTTGCGACGAAGTAACTCTGAGCGCGAGAGCATCTCGGCTTGAGTGTCGGCCTGCACTTGGGCTTGAGAGCGGGTCTCGGGAACTAGGATATTAGTGACATTGACCGCGTCTGTGACATCAACGGAGTTTGCAGAGCTTCCCGACTGAGCCGCCTGAGTGACTGCACCTTGGTCAGCAACACGGAGCGTTCTACGCGTGGACTCTCGCTCTTCAACGCGTGGCGCTGGCGCCTCGGTTTCTGCGGACGACTGAGGGTCGTCAAACACCAACTCGGCGTGCGCTTGGAGGCCCGCTACCGCCATCATCAGTGCAAATAAACCTCTCATCTTCAACATGACTTCACTCCTTTTGGGCTTCAAGGCGCGCTCCCCTTGGACCACATTGGTAACACAGCGCTTCTCTTAGCGGGCGTACAGGTATCAGGATCTTTAGCGGCTTGCTAGATTTTTTTATTGCGCTGAGTTGAAAAGTATAAGCTATTGAAATTATGAGTTTTTACAGCCGACTGCATTGAGTGTGGGACGGATAAATCGCACAAGCCCTCTCTGCCCGAAGTGCCCACCTAGCGGGCCGCCGAAAAAATACGCCCCACACTCCGAAGAGCATGACGCTCAGAGAACACACTCTTCACTCGAGCCACTGAACCAAGGGACTTCAGAATTCCCGCATGCCTCGACGCCAACTCCACGAGCGCCACACGCTCATCCAACGAACGCAGCGCGCACTCCTGAACCCACGCGTACGCCTGCTCGCGCGTCACCCCATGACGCACGAGCTCTAAAAGCAAATGTCCCGAGTAGACCGTATCCCCTGCGGCGTGCAGATTGGCTTTTACGCGATCGCGCTTAAGCTCTAATCCTGCAACTAAGCGAGTCATCCGATCGAGCGCATAGTCCAGCGCAGCGGTCGCATCCGGAAAAATCACTCTCTCCACCGAAGAGTGCGAGATATCTCGCTCATGCCAGAGCGCCACATTCTCAAGCGCTGCTTGTGCGTACGCGCGCAAAAGTCTCGCAAGGCCCGTCAAGTTCTCAGCTGAGATGGGGTTACGCTTATGAGGCATCGCGCTTGATCCTTTTTGACCCCGCGCAAATCCTTCTTGTAGCTCACCCACCTCTGAGCGCTGCAGATGCCTTAGCTCCACAGAAAGACGCTCAAGACTTGATCCGCAGATTGCAAGCACTGCGAAAAACTCTGCATGCCGATCGCGTGGGAGGATCTGGGTTGAAACGGGCTCGCGCCTTAAACCGAGCTCAATCAAAATACGTTTTTCATCGGATGGACTGATATGCGTGCTCACCCCAACCGCTCCAGAAAGCTTTCCGGTTGCAAGCCCAACGCATGCGCGCTCGAGGCGCTCACGATTGCGTCGCCACTCTTGTTGAAAACCTAAGAACTTTAGCCCCAAACTCGTCGGCTCAGCGAACATGCCGTGCGTACGCCCGATCGCAGGCACACTTTTCCAACTCCGTGCGCGGGAGCCTAAGACTTCAATCAACTCATCCACTCCTAAGAGCAAGCGCTGCGCCGCTCTCTGCGCTCGAATCGAGAGTGCAGTGTCGACGACGTCACTTGATGTGAGTCCAAAATGAACCCAACGCGAGAGCGGTCCGATTCTCTCGGCCACCGCTGTCGTAAACGCGATGACGTCATGACGCGTTTTGCGCTCAATTGCCTCAATACGACGCACCGAAGGTCCGCCCGCGCGCTTAAGCTCTGAGAGTTTGCGGGCAAGTGACTTCCATTCTTTGCGTGGAATCACGCCGACCCTTGCAAAATGGCGGCTCACAGCGATTTCGACTTCTAACCAGCTTAAGAACTTCGCTTCTTCAGACCAAATCGCTGCCATCTCTGGGCGCGTATATCGAGCAATCATTCCGGCCACTCTCCCCTGCTGCGTGCGGAGTATAACTTCTCGTAGTTTTCGGCCATCTTCAAGTAGTGGAAGCTCTCCGAAGCCCAAGCGCGAGCACGCTCGCTGAGGTTGCGTGCTTTTGCGGAGTGGCGCTCCGCCCAAAACTCACGCAAGAGCTCCACAGCCTCCTCGTCACTCTGAAATAAAGCTCCCACCTCAGCATTTACAAGTTCAGGTACGCTCCCCTGCGCGCGTGCAAACACTGGACAGCCCGACCAGAGCGCTTCAGCGATGACTAAGCCAAAAGGCTCGTCCCAAAGGATCGGAAAAACAAATGCACGCGCACTTCCTAGGAGCTTTGCTTTTTCGTCCCCACCCACTGAACCCCACCACTTCCAAGAGGGCCGAAACGCACACTGAAGTCGCACTGAAAGCGGGCGCGAGCCTCCAGCGATCTGAAGCGGCACTCCGGCGCGCGCGGCAATGCGAGCCGCTCCTCGAACGTTTTTTACTCTCCATGAGGTTTTGGATAAAAAAGCAGCATAATCAGCGCGATCCTCCCAAGCGAGAGCGCGAAACTCACTGGGGTCCAGACCATTGTAGACAAACGTTTTTCGGCCATGCCTTTGAGCGTGATCACGCGATAAAAAAACACTCGCTCTTGGAAACTGCTCCGCAGGTTTTCCGTTTCCGTGCACGGTCGTCAGAGAAGGACACGGAAGTTGCTCCTCCACTCCCTCCTCGGGCGGAGCCATAAAATGCACGCAGTCCACGCGATCAGGCAGAAGCGGTAATAAATCAAAAGCACTGCGACGCTCTGTGCTCATCTCGATTGCGTGAATGCCCTTCGGAAGTCGCGAGCCCTCCAGTGCGGCGACAAAAACATCATGCCCGCGAGCCTGAAGTCCGCGCGCAAGCCAAAGTACAACTCTCTCGACCCCTCCATAATGAAGCGCCGGAAGTCTCACTGGATGAAACAAAACGATTCTCACACAGGACTCAGCTGAGTGAGCGCGCGCTGGGCTTGAAGCGCGGCAAGCGTCGGTCCGAGCGAGCCGAGGTCTGGATAACTCTCGTTCGATGCCACATAGAGTCCCGCGATTCCGGACTCATGCCCTACCCCCTTAATGTGCTGAGGGATCACGCGCAAGTTATCGGGGATCTTCTCGAGCTCTAAGAACCCATACGCTTCTGCAAACTGCTCGCGCGCCAAAGTAGGCGGAAGTCGGCAGTCAGGATACAAATTGACCACATGATACTCAAGAAACGGCACCAGCTCTCCAAGCTGCGCGAGCATGCGAGAACCCATCATCAACTGATAGTCCGGATCGAGTGACTCCGCTCGGTAAGGCAACGTCGTACGCAAGAAGACAAGCACATTATCGCTCTTACTCAGACCATAGTCATCGGTTGCCGCAAACTCGATCTCAAGAGCTGGGGCACCAGGCTCTTTCCAAATACTTCGATGGGTCATGCCGGGAGGAATCGCTTCTCGGTGCACGGTGAGCGCGATCGAAAAGCGCCATCCTTCAGGCGCGGGGGCCAACTTGAGACCTGTGCGTCGATTGCGCTCACCTGAGAGATAAATCAAATCCCGCGCTTGCGCTAGAGAGCCGCCCAAGATCCCAGCACGAACGCTAATCATTTTTCCAGCCTGCGAGAGCTGAACCCCGCGGAGGACTCCGTCCTCAATAAAGAGTCGACGACAGCGCGTCTCATCGGAGATCTGAGCGCCGTGGCGACGCGCAACTGAGCACAAAAAACTACGGTAGGCAGAGAGTCCTCCTCGAAACATCCCTGCCGACTGCGCAAGCGCATGCGCTTTCAGTAGTCTTCCGAAGCGAGGCTCTTGCCATTCATATCCCAGAGCCCCGTACCAGAATCCCTCAAAAAGCTCGACAAACTCGGGCCGTGTTTGTGTGCTATCGTACTGAGCGCTCAAACGAGGAAAGGCTTTCTTAAACTCACGATCAAACGCATGCGTAGGATCCCAAGATTTTTTCTGAACTTTTGCTCGACCGTAGTGATCTAGAGCATGCTTCCACCAACTCTGGATCCAAGGTTTGACTTCTTCTGAGGCTTGAAGCCAGCGCAGCTCTTGCAAACGAAGCTCTCCCACCTCTCGCTCAAGCTCACTTTTAAGAACCGCCTCCTGGCGTTTGAAATGGACGCGCACCGCGGGAGTCAGGACTTGCGGTAGAACTTCTTCCTCCAAAGCACGCACGACTTTCAGACCCGAAAGCGAGACTCCAAGATCCCCAAGCGCCTCAAACAAAAGTCCATGAATGCCCTCTAAATTCGAGAGCCCAAAAAGAAAGTTCGTCTCCGGATCCAAACACTGTCCCTTGGGGCTTAGCTGAGTTAAGCACGATGGATAAAACGGCAGGACCAAAGTTGACGCGCCTTTTTGCGCAAGGCCCGCAGCAGCAAGCAGGGCCGCTGGATGATCTCCAAGGACGACGACGTCATAGTCTTCGCGCAACTTAACGCTCATGCTCGTCCTAGAGTACCCTGAATACGCTCAAGGATCCACGCAAGCACTCGCTCACTTGCGCCACAACTTTGCTGCGCCGCTTTGCGCCACTGCTCCTCAGGCTCAGTCCGCTGTACTCTCTGATACCAAAGCTCAAGCTCTCGCGCGCTCCGGATACAGCTCAGCTGGCCCAAGCTTGATAGCGACTCAATCTCAGGAAAAAGCTCGATATTTTTTGGTCCGCACGCAATGGGAACACCTTGAAACGCTGGCTCCACAACCGAATGCACACCTTTAGAGAATCCGCCCCCCACATAGACATGACTCGCTAAGGCGTAGAGCTCGGCTAAAACTCCTCGCTCATCCACCAAAATCCACCCCTCCAGCTCTAGAGTTGTCCCCTCACGGATCTGCGAGCTGAGGACCCAAGAGCTGGGATTTAGCGCTTGCGTAAAACGCTTAAGACTCTCTTGGTCGACGTCGTGGGGAACTAAAATTCCCTGGCGCTCCTTGAGAAGTGCCTTAACGTAAGGCAGATCCTCAATCCAAACGCTCCCCAATACCGGCGATCGCCGACGATTTCGTAAGCAACTCATGAGCTCTTGGGCGCGAGGACTTGGTTTTTTTAAGCGCGCGAGCACTCGATCAAATCTTGGATCCCCGTGCGACTCCACTCGTGCAGAGTGAAACATTTGTTTTAAGGACCTTGCACTCTCATCACTCAGAGCTGAGAACCAAAGCGCCGGAACTCGCGCTCCCAAGAGATGCAAGATTTTTAGCGCGCTTTTAAGCGAGCGGCGAGGTTGCGCTGCAAGCGTGAGAAACGGGATCGAGCGCTCCTCAAGCGAGGCCCACAGATCGGGCCATGCCTCGTACTTTGCTGTGACAAACACGCAAGGACGCACTTGATCGAGCGCTTGAGCCCACTCCCCCTCCCAGGGAGCGCTCGAAAAACTCATCCCAGTCCCCAACGATCTCTCTTTGAGCTGTAAAAGAAGTTCTTGCGCTGAGGGGCTAAACACACTGACATGGATGCGCACGCTTGGAGACCGAAGCCGTAGCTCCTCAAGCACAGGCCAAAGCGTTTCAAGCTCTCCTGCACTTGCAGCATGAGCCCACACTTGCGCCCCTGCAAAACTCTCCTGAACTCGAGCGATCGCTCCAGTTTTGCGCAGGATTGGCCCCACTCCCCAGCGCTGAAGAGCGCGATAAAACTTGAGTCGCAAGCGCATCAGGGCGACTCTCCGCTGAGGCAGGCGTATCGTCTGCTCAAGCGCAAACATCTACGACCATCTTTGCTACAAGGACGACACCAAAGCGGAGTCATTTCCACTGAGCTCTCCGCGCGCCAAGGTCCGAACCCCAAGTCCGGATGCGTAGGACCAAACACCATGTGCACGGGCACTCCTAGGGCCTCTGCAAAGTGAGCAAGCCCCGTATCGACTGCAAACATGCGCTCAAGCCCTTGCACGAGTGCCGCTAACTCCGTCCACGACTTAAGTCCGAGAGCCGACACCACCACTCTGTCTTTCTGTCGTTTTAGCGCATTAAGAAGCTCGGTACTCTTTGGATCTGAAGGCAATCCAAACACCACCACCTCACGCGCACCCTTTTGGGTCAGGATTTGCACCCACCTCTCGCAAGAGATCTCTTTGCCTGGCCAGCGTGAGGAGGGCATCACTCCCACGCGCCCCTGCGAGACTTTGACATCGCGGTTTAGAAAGTGCGGAAGCGAGGGACTCGCGCTCACCCCTGAAAACTCGGTCAGTGCATGGACGATTCTTTGAGGCCGTAGTGACTGAGGCCAAGCTTCTTTACAGATAAAAAAACCAATTCTGCGCAGACGCGGCTTACGTAGAACGCGCCAGCGTCGAGCTAGGCGTGGCACAAACCAGCGCACAAGCCGAGTGCGAAGTGAATCGTGAAGATCCCAAACCTCATCATAACCCCCGGAACGGAGTGCTCGACAAAACCGAAACCAAGAAAGAAGTCCTTCTTTTCTGTTAAAACCGTGAACTTTTTGTAAGTTCGGATGCCCACGAAGTAGCTCGACATACTCTTGCGCAACCACCCACTCCACGTGCGCATTGGGTCCACCGAGCGCCGCAGTGGCGAGGATCACATCTCCTAGGCTACTGAGCCGAAAGATGAGGATGCGCTTCACAGCTGAGTCCTCAGGAGTCGAATCAAACCTTTTTGAGATGAAACGCGCATCTGTCTCCGCGTTGAGCCAAGCTTTAACTGCGCGCGCCCAGTCTCTGACTTACGCAAGAGTCGATCAAAGTCAGTCTCAACTTTAGCGCCACTTCCCGGAACAATCTCAATCTCCCCGCTCGCCTCTGACGCAAGCGAGAGCTCAACGTCCCCCGACTCCGACTCGAGAAACGAGCGATCGCGGGTACCCCAGCGCTTGAGGTCCAATCGGATCGAACCACTCACCGTCTTACCACTCACACTCCCCTCACAGCGCCCGAGCGCAACAGAGCCTGAAAGCGCAGAGAACTCAATCTCCCCTACCGCACGGGTTGCAACCATTTTTGCATCGCGCAGCAAGTAGACTTGATGCTCCGAGCGGACATCTTCGCTCACGACATCTCCGCGCTGAATGTCGACAAAAAGCTTAGCGCCTGCAATCCGCTTCATCTCCACGCGTCCTGAGACCGCAAGCACGCGCACCTCTGCGCGCACATCAGAGAGCATCCGACAACTCTCGCATGCAACAGCGAGACTTGATCCACGAAAGTGCTCAACACGCAGGCGCCCCACCGAAGTTCGAATCTCAGCTTGTCCTTTCCACTCCCGTAAACTTGCGCGTCCCGGGCCAGTGAGAACTTTGAGCTGCAAGTAAGGCGGAGCCTGAATCAATAAATCCATACTCACGCGCGGATTTTTGCGCTCCTTGAGTCGCTCCGCTAACTCCAGTTGCTGTCCATACTCCGCTCGCACCTCCAGTCCTTGCTCCTGTTGCTCAAGTCGCACATCTGCAATCGAAAGCTCTCGCTCCGCCTCGCTTGCGCTCTCCGCTCGCACGCGTTTTGTGGCAACCACTCGAATACGATCCTGAGACCAGGGCTGCACTTCGACCGCACCCCTTAAGTTACTCACCTGCAGCACACCCACACTCCGGAGCGCGATCTCTCGGTAGAGCTGGGCCTCAAAATCTGCGGCGATGGCCTCTCCGAAACTCCAAGCGCATCCGAGAATCAGTAGCCACCCCAGTGGGGTGGGTATTAGTGCGCGATAAGTCATCACCTTTTGAAGCTAAACTGTTGGAGTTTCAGGGGAAAGGGAATAAAGATTACGGCAAGTTAACAATCCAAAGTTTTACTTGAAGTCGTTAATGCGCTGCGCTATTCTCAAAAGGTACTCAGATCTTTCATAACAAGTTTGCGCTCCAAGGAGTCTGGAGCCGTATGGAGAGGTGGTTTTTACCCCAAAACCAGCCCTTTGAAAAAGGCACGACGAGCGAAAGCTCGGTCACGCAAAGCCGCGGGACTAACGGCGATTTACCCCGATCGCCCAAGTCAGCCGGGTTGCCAAAGGAAACACAAATGTTTCAAAGGGAGGCCCCGCCCCGGGCCTTCTCTTCAAGTCCCAAAGCGAGGCCTCGCATCAAGGAACGGTGCGGGGCTTTCGCACTTTTGAGAGGTTCATGCGGAGTGTCTCGTCCCCCGAAAATCGGCATTGAAGGCGCGCTTGAGCTTTTGCGCGGATTAGACTCTGCGGCGCAAGAGCGCATTCTTTCAGAAATCGCAGAGCGCGAGCCGGAGCTCCATCGCACGCTCCAAGAGCGCCTCCCTGACTTCGATCGGATTCTAAAGATTCCCGCGCAAGAGCTCCGCTCCCTCTACTTTAAAAGCGACCCTGACCTCTGGACTGAAGCCCTGCGAGGAGCCTCGCCATCCGTAGTTGCACATGTGCTCACATCCCTTCCGGAGCGGGCGCGCCGCGAGCTCGAGGATCGCATCATTTCACTTGGACCCATCCCGCGCTCGCGCGCAGAAGTCGCCCGAGCTCGTATCGCCAAGCTCTTCGCAGAGACGCCCTAACTCTTCCCGATCGTGATGATTTGCGGTATCCCAGCCTTCACGCATGGCGTTTCACGGCCTTCAGATCACTGAGATTTTCCACAGTCTTCAGGGCGAGACCACACTCTCAGGGGTCCGCTTTGCGTTTATACGTCTCACAGGATGTAATCTGCGATGCAGTTACTGCGATACGACTTACGCCTTTAAAGGAGGGCGCGAGCACTCGATCGAAGAAGTCTTAGCCGCGATTGCCCCTTGGAAAGTCAAACACGTCCTTGTGACTGGAGGAGAACCGCTTCTCCAGCGCAACACGCCTACACTGATTCGCGCCCTCAAGGACGCGGACTATCTGGTATCGATCGAAACACACGGCGAGCTCTCTATCGCGCAGGTCGCAGGACTTGCGCGCATCATTCTGGATGTTAAAACACCAGGCTCCAAGATGAACCGCGGCGGTTGGCGAGAGAACCTAAAGCTCTTACGACCTGGCGATGAGGTGAAGTTCGTTCTCGCCGAAGCTTCTGACTACGCGTTCGCGCGCGAGATCGTGCGTGAAGGACTGATCCCCGAGGGTGTTGAGATCCTCTTTTCGCCGGCACTACGAGCTCTTCACACTCCTGGGTCGTACTCCGGGGTGGAGTTGCGCTGGCTTGCGGAGTCGATTCTAGAAGATCAACTTCCCGTTCGCATGCAGCTGCAACTTCACAAGCAGATTTGGGGCTCCGAGCAACGCGGAGTGTAGCTCTTATCGACCTGATGCCAGGCGTTAGGACTTAGGTGTCGGTGTTCTAATTGCCAATCACGCGCTCTATCTGTAGATTGATCGGGAACATGAGGTGACGTGCCAGAATGGCTAATGGGACGGTTTGCAAAACCGTATTTTGTCGGTTCGATTCCGACCGTCACCTCCAAAATCTTAGACGCCTGTCGCGCCAGCGATGGGCGTTTTGCATTTTGGAGGTGACGGTCCGATGAGCGGCGGCGAGCGATGCGAAGCATTGTTCGCCGCGAGATGCGCAGGAAGCGCATCTCAGCGAAGAGGCGCCGCCCCGGAGCGAGGACAGGATTCCGAGCGCGAGGGGTCACCTCCATATTTTCCATTTAATATCAATAGTTTATAAGTCTCATAATTTCTTCGAGTGTGATCGGGAGCGAATTGCAGCCATTTCTGGCTTTTTTCGGCTCTTCGGTTTTTCACAGAATTGAGGAGACGCGGGCAATAGCGATACGGAAGAACGTTAGAGCCAGGCTGGGCGGCTCTTCACCGAAACGTGGGGCACGAGCGTGCTGCGTAGAATTAATTTCGTCTAAATAGACCA
>JBILEK010000054.1:0-18458 GCA_044352155.1 Bdellovibrionia bacterium | reverse complement strand
ATATTGGTAGTGGCTTTGGTGGACTTTCTGCTGGGTCCAACCACGTGTACTCCCTCTTGCTTCGGGACGATGGCAAGATCTTGGTGAGTGGAAAGTTCACCACCTATAACGCGCGAGAAGCAAGCAGGTTCTATCGTCTAGGCCCCGAGGGGGCTGAGGATCCGAGCTTTACTGGATTGAGTTCGGGTTTTAACGGACTGCCGCTTTCAATCGCTAAAACGCAATCAGGTCAAGTGATTGTGGGAGGCGCGTTCACGACCTACAACGGAGTAAGCTCACCTTACCTTGTACAAATGAACGCAGACGGCAGCCGTGACTCCTCGTTTAACTCTCCTGGCTTTAACTCGCCCATCAATGCAATCCTGCCTCAGGTCGATCAGATTATCGTGGCCGGCGAGTTCACTACCTGTGGGGGAAGCACCGTCAACCGAATCGCACGCCTCAACGCCGACGGCACGCGAGACTCAAACTGGAATACTTCAGGCTCGGGCTTTGATGAATATGTCTCTGTGCTTGCAAGACAAGCAGACGGTGCGATCCTTGTGGGCGGTGATTTCACTGAGTACAACGGCCTCGCAGCCAATAAAATCATCCGCCTCCTCCCGGACGGCTCACGAGATACAAGCTTTGGAGTGGGGAGTGGATTTAATGGAGAGGTCAAAGCAATCCAGATCCAAAATGATGGAAAAATTCTAGTGGCCGGAACTTTTAGCTCCTATCAGGCTACGTTCGTAGGCTCTGTTGTTCGCCTCAATCCAGATGGCTCCAGAGACTCAAGTTTTGTGACAGGCAGCGGGAAGACTAGCGGGAGTATCGAGGCACTCGCCCTTCAGTCGGATGGAAAAATTCTCGTAGGCGGATTCAGCCTCTCTTACGGATGGATCAGTAAGGGCAGCCTCTTTAGGCTCACCTCAAGCGGGATGCTAGATCCGAGCTTTGATCTGTTATCGGGCTTTAATGGCACGGTACGCTCGCTTGCTCTTGAGCAAGACGGCACGATCTTAGTGGGAGGGAGTTTTGGCTCATTTCGAGGCTCTCGAGCTCCTGGATTTTTACGCTTAAGTCCTGATGGACTCAGAAATTAAGTTCGTTTCAATCCCTGCCACATTAGGCGTTCTGAGTTTTATTCTAATGGTGCGAGTGACAGGGATTGGCCAAGCGCTCGTCGCCACTTCCAGTGGCTCCTCCGCCTGGCCACCTCAGGATACTTTCGCGCGCATCACGCGCGCGAAGGGTCCGCAGGACCCACGTATCCTTCGTTTCAATCCCTGCCACATTAGGCGTTCTGAGTTTTATTGTAATGGTGCGAGTGACAGGGATTGAACCTGTGACCCCGCCCGTGTGAAGGGCGTGCTCTGCCGCTGAGCTACACTCGCAACCAAAAGGAAAGGAGCCCGCACTCTAAGGGAGCATCCCCCTCCCCGTCAACGGAGGTCATAAAACTTAACGCGCAGCAATAGCCTTGAAATCAGATAAAACGCTTCTTGTGTCGGATCGCAAAATCATCCACGTCGACATGGACGCGTTTTACGCCTCAGTTGAGCAGCTCGATCATCCCGAATACCGCGGAAAGCCCATCATCGTCGGAGGCTCACCTCAAAGTCGCTCAGTTGTTTGCACCGCAAGCTACGAGGCCCGCAAGTTTGGAGTCAGATCCGCCATTCCCTGCTCCATGGCCGCGCGCCTCTGCCCGCAAGCCATTTTTGTAGAGCCTCGATTTGAGCGTTACTCCGAAATCTCCGATCAAGTGCATGCGATATTCGCAGAGTTTAGTGCGCGCGTAGAGTCATTAGGCCTGGATGAGGCGTATCTTGATGTGACCGATAACTTAGCGCAGCTCCCAAGCGCCACCGAGACGGCGCGCACGATCCGAGCGCGCATCTTTGAGACCACAAAGCTCACTGCATCTGCGGGGGTTGCTCCAAATAAAATGCTCGCTAAAATCGCTTCTGATCTAAATAAACCAAACGGACTTACTGTCATCAAGCCCGCGCAAGTGGAACGCACGCTTCGCACACTGGAGCTTCGAAAACTTCCTGGAATCGGGCCTGCAACTGAAAAGCGCCTTCACTCGATCGGAATCCACACGGTCTCTGATCTTATGCGCTCCGACGTCTGCACGCTCGAGCGTGAGCTTGGCAAGACAGGGCTATGGCTTTTTGAGATCGCCCACGGCCGCGACGATCGCGAGGTCGAGAGCGAAGGGGCGAGAAAATCGGTGGGCTGCGAAGACACTTTCTCAATCGATCTCCGCGAGATCGAAGATCTTCGCGGAGTCCTCGCCCAGCTCGCTCGGCGCGTCTCTGAGCGCATGGCTCAGCAGGGGCTCCAAGGTCGAACGATCACTCTGAAAGTCAAGTACGACGATTTCACGCAAATCACACGTAGCCACTCCCTTGATACTCCCACAAGCGACGCACGCATCATCCGCGAAGTTGCCCAAAATCTTCTCAAAGTCACCGAAGCAGGGCAACGAGCAGTACGACTCCTTGGGATTTCGACCTCTCAGTTTGGAGAACTTGTCTTTGATCGTGAGTCATTGCAGCTTGAGTTCGATTTTCCAAAGATCCGAGGCATCTACTAAGTTCGCAAAAAACTCTCGATCTCGTCAATGCGCTCAGAAGCGTCTTTGTAGCCAATCTCAATCAAAGCACGCGTAAAATCAGGATGAAAAAGCAAATAACTAATCAGATCCGCACTATGCTCAGGCTCATCGGTAAGGCCTTTAAGAAGATAGCTCACCATCTTGGGCATGCGCGAAGAAAAACTCTCAGCAACTTTTGCAAGATCTACAGAAGGCGTGATGGAGAAAGGCTCAACTTTCCGCAAAGGCTCGCGCATTGCCTCCATAGCGCGCGTACCCTCGGGCAACAGATCAATCAGCTCGTTCATACGCACCAAGTGATCCAGATCGGTCTCAAGGTAGTCTAAAAAAATTGCATTAAACAAAACCCCAATCACTCGCGCAAGCGGCGGCCCCCCCCTAAACGTCATGCCATCCGTGCCGGACCCAAGATCTTTCATGGCAGCTTCGCTCGCTCGTAGTGAACGCACACCGATTGCGAATATTTTTTCTGCCCCTAAACGGATCGCAGGGCTGAGCGGAGTTGTGAGTCTTAAACAGCCATCACCAAAGTAGAGCTCACCCATCTCGGTCTTTAGTTTGACGGCTTGAAACACCAAGGGGATTGCAGCAGACGCGCAGACATGATCCACCGTGATTGGCGTTGCAAGTGCAACCCGACGTGTTTTACGCCACAATTTGATCCCAGGAACACCTTGTACAAAAATATAGGACTTCCCCGAGTTGTAGCTTGTGGCCGTAACGGAGAGCGAGTGCAGGTGTCCTCTCTCGATACAGTTCTGAATCTCATGAAAATGAATATGCTCTTCTAGAAAACCTCTGAGTGGTGAGGCATCGAGTAAGGACTGTGCAAAACCTCCACCGAGCGCCCCACCAAAAGAGAGATCCCTCACCCAGCGACCTGCAATCGATCCCATCGCTTTTAAATCCGTGCGATAGACGTCTTCGGCCTGAACCCCACTCCAGACACGCGAAAGCTTATCAATAAAACGACGGAACTGAGTACTCCCCGCTGCGACTACGGTCGCATTTAACGCTCCAGCTGACGCGCCTGAAACTAATCGAAACGGTGAGTGCCCCTCTGCAAGACCGCGCAGCTCCGCAACTCGCTTGAGCACTCCTGCCTGGTAGGCTCCGCGCGCTCCTCCTCCGGTCATGACGAGTGCAATATTTTTAGACGACATCATCAATCGTTTTCAATTTTACAACATCCGCTACAGAAACGGTGCCGCCAATCGCATGACGCCGTTTCGGAGCTTGGCTGCAAACGAAATCGCCTGTAGCTCTTGAAGTTTGAGCTCAACGCTCTCTCTACGAGCGGCGAGCAAATACGGCTCAACACTTGATGCTGCCTCCTCTCCCCAGCACTCCAGGTCAAGCTCGAAGTTGAGGCGCAAACTTCGTGCATCCCAGTTCGTTGAACCCAGCAGCAGCCAACGTCCATCGACACGCACGAGCTTTGCATGATCAAAAGGCTCTGCACTGAGAAAAACCCGACACCCTCGATCTAAGACTTGCCAAAGCTGTGCGCGAGAGGCCCAGTCGACAAAAGGGAGATTGCTTCGTTTCGGAATTGTGATCTCAACACTCACGCCACGCATAGCTGCAACGTTGAGTGCCGAGATCAAAACTGAGTCAGGGATAAAATAGGGAGTCACAATCTCCACTCGCTTTTGCGCTTGAGTGAGTGCGCCGAGAATCGTCCATTTCGTGCTTTCGAATTCTTGATCCGGTCCACCTGAAATCGCACGCATCGGTGTATCCCCGACGCTCGAGATCTGACTCGGAAACCATTTCTCCCCCTCGAGTCGCTCTTGGGCAGAAAAAAACCAGTCCTCCGCAAAAACCTCCTGAAGTTGACTGACCACTGGCCCTTGCACGCTAAAATGCAGATCACGCACTGGAGCACGTGGCTTGAGATCAAGCGAATGTCCTTCGCGGATATTGATTCCACCGGTGAACGCAAGCTTTCCGTCGACAGTAAGGACTTTGCGGTGAGTACGCAGGTTAAATGCACTGATTAAAAAAGGATTAAAAACCGGAAGAAAAGTCTCCGTCCGCACACCCAGGCGTCGCAATCGATCCGTCGCTCCAGGCCAGCTGTAGCGTGATCCTACTGAGTCGATCAGCACCCGAACCTCAACCCCGCGATGCGCCGCCCGAGAGAGTGCGAGCGCAAACTCATGTCCCACTCGATCCCAGTCAAAGATGTACGTACAAAGACCAATGGAGTGATGCGCGTTCTCGATTGCACGTAGCATGTCAGGGTAGGCTTGATCTCCGTTACGGAGTGGAAGAAGACGATTTCCACCCAGAAGAGGTCTTCGGGTCACTCGAGTGACGAGCGCTGAAAAAGCACTCGCAGGAGTATCATCAATTGCGGCCTGTGTACTTGCACATCGCGCGAAAGCACTTTGACGCCGCCTCCGACGGATGCGAAGCGCTTTTCTTTGGATACGATTCACTCCAAAAACGAAATAAGTAAGCGCGCCTAATCCGGGCAATAAAAGAATCCACAGACACCAGCTCAGAGAAGCGCGTGGATCACGCTTGTAGAGAATCGCGTGCACTGCTGCGAGCACGGAGCCGAGGATCACCCCAACGAGCAAAGTGCTATCCCAGACTCCAAAGCGTGTAATCGACTCAATCACTTAAGAGCAAATCCTAGCTCGTATTAGAGGAAATTTCTCCCTGTAAAGAATCCCTCCTCGCACACGCTGAACTCACTCTTTAGGAGTCCTACTCCTGAGCACAATCCTCGAGTCGAAGTCTTAACTCAACCACCCCAAGCTCAGCATGCGATGCTCGAGCTTCAGAAGTATTACGCAAAAGCAGAGCCGTGTTCGTGCGCAAAAGCGCGGACGAGACTCCGCAAGCAGTCGCAGCTGCGTCCGTCTGTGTGAGTAGGATCTCACTCACACTCTCTTGCTCCATCGAACCGAGCTCTTGCTCGAGAATGGGATTGGATTCGCCCGCAAAAAACGTTTCATGACTCACTCTCCCTACCGCGCCCGCGCCTAGATCCTGCGCGCCTTCAAGTCTCACTTCGCTTACCACTAAGCGCTTTCCTGCGGGGATCTTAGAGATCGTGATCACCGCAGCACAAGCTTTACGATCCAAGCGACGCGTGCTTTCCACCGCCACTGAAAGAGGCGAGCTCATTCGGATGCTCGAGCGGTCCTGAGAGATTTGAGCCACTCCAGAGCCCTGAGCACAACCCGAGCCCGCCATCTGAACTTGATCAATCGATAGATCCAGACTCGGAGGAGGTACTGCTCGGCGACGTCCAAAAGCATGCGCATCTCCGATTGCTATAACGAGCGCAAAGACCCAAAAACCCATCCCAGCTGCGATCGACTTGTTCATTTTCTTGATTCCTCCGCGCTCTGCGCACACCACAGGCGCACGACAATGAGCAACCTTAGTACCAGATCTTTTAGGTCAGGAAAAGACATCTTTATGGTTCGCAAATAACTGATTATATTCAGCTTTGATGAAGGCCTCTCCCCTCGCATGCAAGAGCGTAACAATGGGTATGGTCATTTTGCCCCTACTTTTTTCTCTATCCACTGCGTGGGCAGAGGGCCGCAAAGTCACCAAGATTCAAGACGGCGACACTTTCGATGTCCGTGCTCCAAAAAAGCGCGTTCGCATTTTGGGTGTCGACGCACCTGAGCTTAAACAGCCCTTTGGCACGCAAGCGCGCGACGCACTCGAAGCTCGTCTGAGCGAAAAAACCGTCACTCTCAACACTTTCGGTCATGACAACTACGGCCGCGTGCTCGCTCAAGTCCTACTCCCAGATGGGGTAGACCTAGGGCTCAAGCAAGTGCGTGATGGGTGGGCTTGGGTGTACGGCTCGGGGTTACGAGCACTTCCCAAAAAACAGCGAAAAGCCTACCGCGAGGCCCAATCTCTTGCTCGCAAAGAACAGCGTGGACTCTGGGTGCAAAAAAACCCAGTTGCGCCGTGGAAATTTCGTAAGCGCGTAAGGGATTGAAATCGTTAACTTAAAACTGAGACATTGAGATCAAAGGCGCAGCCCCACCCGCTTTACTCAATTGGTGCAGCCAGTTTACAAAACGAGTACCTTATCCTTATGCCCCAGCCCTCGACTCCTGATACACCCGCTCTTAATCGTTTCAAGGTTTTCTACGATGGCCTCTGCGTGGTCTGCTCGCGCGAGATTCGTTTCTATCGACGCCTTCGAGGATCAGAGAATCTCGACTGGATCGACATCGCCTCGCCTCAGTTTGTCGCCGCGGAGTACGGACTCGACCCCAAAGAGGCTGAACGCTACTTTCATGTCTCCAATGAGCGTGGCCAGCTCATCTCAGGTGTAGACGCTTTCGTTGAGATCTGGAAACGCCTCCCTGCCCTTAAGCTCTGGGTAAAGCTCTCCACAATCCCAGGCGTTAAGCCGATGTTAAAGTTAGGTTACCGGGGGTTTGTGCGCATTAGGCCCTACCTGCCTCGTCACCCATCCTCCTGCGAGAGCGATCGCTGCGCAAAGCCGCGCGTTTAATTTTTGCGTGTCACCCGCTCCACGGAGCGCTCCATGGCGATTCGCGCAACTTTAAGCGCAAATCCGCGTGGCATGAACCGAGGCAAAAAACACGCAATCTGATTAAGAACGCCCGGCACAATCACCGAGCGCCCGGCTCGCATCCCCACAAGCGCGATGCGCACAACCTCCTCCGCACTCATCATCGCAGAGCGTCCCTTTTCGGTGATTTTTTGGCCCGAATGCTCAAAAAACTCTGTATACGTTCCGCCAGGACAGACGCTTGAGACTTGCACGTTCGTTCCGCGAAGCTCTTCGCGAAGGATCTCCGAAAACACGCGCACATAGCTCTTACTTGCCGAGTAGACGCTAAAACCTGCAACTCCCTGAAAAGCTGAGATCGACGCTACGTTTTGAATAAAACTCAAACGCCCATGCGCGCGCATGTGCGCCCCGAACAAGTGCGAGAGCTCGGTTAGGGCTCTGATGTTCACATCGAGTGTCTGGAGATGATCCGCAAGCTGCGTCTCAAGAAACGGGGCATAGGGCCCTAATCCCGCATTGTTCACTAAAATCGTAATTTGAGCCCCTTTTGCGGTCGCCTGGTCAAAGAGGGATCGTGCGGCGTTTACGGCCGAGAGATCTGACTGAATGACTTCGACCTCAGATCCGTACCGCTCCCGCAGCTCACGAGCCAGTGCTTCTAAGCGATCCACTCGGCGCGCACAAAGAACAACCGCTGCGCCGTGCTCCGCAAGCTTTCGTGCGTAGTCTGCTCCAATCCCACTTGAAGCGCCTGTGATCAGTGCTCGATGATCTTTAAAGTGCATGCACTCCGTATGTCATAGATGCGGGCTTGCGAACAGAGCTAGAAGCGGTGGAGATCGTCTGCGGTTTTGCGCTTCTGCTTTTTGTACTTGTGTTTGTGTTTCTTTTCGCCCTTCCAACTTGCGACGGTGCGATCGGACTTGCCCTTTTTAGCGTGAGTCTCTTTTTTCTTTTTGGTTTTCTTCTTTTTCTTCTTCTTAGAGGCGAGCTCCCGCTCGGACGTTTTCTTTTTTCCGGCCCACGCCAATGACGAGTCTCCCGTCGAGAGTCCCGGGTGAAGCGAGAGCACTCCCAAAACCAACGTCATCGAGAGTGCCGTGCTACAAGCTTTAATGATGTGTCGCATTACTACTTTCCTCTCTTGATCAAACAGCCTAAAGAGCGCTTCGGCTTCAGGGCGTCAAAAAATAAGCGCCTTAACAATCCCCTGCGCATGCGCCTATAAAGCGTGATAAGAGTCTAAGCATCGTTCTTGCTCCTGCGCGCCCGTAGCTCAGTTGGATAGAGTGGCTGGCTTCGAACCAGTAGGTCGGGAGTTCGAATCTCTCCGGGCGCGCCATTTCACTGATTTTTTACTTCGAGAGCAGAATCCCCACCCCAAAAAATGCAAACAGCACGCTGGCGACCCGACGCACCCATTGCATCGGGATTTTGCGTAAAACGCGCTCTCCCCAAAAAACAGCAAGTGCATTGGAGGCAAGCATGCCGAGCGTGGATCCCAGCGTTACCCACGTCACATCCGAAAACCGCGCTCCCAGCGCAACCGTGGCAAGTTGCGTTTTATCGCCCATCTCAGCAATAAAAAACGCGACCGCCGTCGCAACAAAAACTCCAAATCGACTTGCACGAGGACTCTCCTCGCCCTCTTGGTCTGGAAACAAAATCCACACAGCAAAAACGAAAAAAGTCCCCGAAAGCAAGTAGCGCAAAACCTCGCCACCGAGCCAGTGCGCAAGCCAATCTCCAACTCCCGCTGCAAGCGCATGATTGAGTAAAGTGGCAACTAACACTCCCGCAAGGATCGTCCAAGGCTTGCGATATTTGCGCGCCAAAACGAGCGAAAGAAGCTGCGTTTTGTCGCCCATCTCGCCTGCAAAAACGAGCAAAAAAGACTGCACGAGTGTCTCAAGGGGTAAGGACTGAATCATGGACTCCGCCCCATCGTGAACCTCGCCCCCAGAGAGACGGAGTACTCATTCTCAGAAAAATTTTTCAAGTTACGAAACGTGGCAAGCCCCTCAAGCGTGATTTCGACGACTGAAACAAGCTCAACCCCAATCCCACCTCCCAAGTACGGATCCACACGCGTCGGCACCGTGCTGGTCTGGGAGGCGCCCGCCTGCGTGCGCGTGCGCGTGCGTTGCGAAACCTGAGCCCCCGCTCGCACGGAGCTCGATACGCCCTTGGAAAAGCTGTACCCAGAGCGTAATCCCGCTCGCAGCTGATGGGTGCGCTCCAAAACATTGAGTACGAGCTCAGGGAACGTCTCGTTGCTCTCACCCTGCAGGTACTCAAACTCTCCTGCGAAAACGCGATACCCTGCCGTCGCGCGCGCGCCATACAGAAGCACCATGCGTGAGTGAGCAGAGGGCTCGGTTTTGCGCTGAAGCGCGTACGATACAGTCGGCTCGATGCTGTAGCTCACTCGATCTTGCGCCTGAGACTTGGCGCTCATTAAAGCGCAAACGAAGCAATAGAGAACAAAAAACGATCCCCTCTGAACATCGGAGTAGAGTGAGAGAAAAAATTTTTTCGGAGTGCGGTTCATGCGTTCTCTTGGTGTTTTAGCTTTTTCAGCAGTTCGCGCAATGCGAGTGCGGATCACTCTCGGGCGGATCAATCTGGATTGTCGTATGAGTGATCGAAAAACGAGACTCAAGCAGATGCTGAGCCTCACGTAGGACGTCACTCGGAATACGTGCAACCAGATGAACGCTCAGTGCAGGCTTTCCGGAGGAGAGACTCCAGATGTGCAGATCATGCACGTCATTGACTCCCGATAAATCAAGGAGCGCCTTACGCACGGCTTCATAATCGACATTGCGAGGCACGCTCTCCATCAAGATCTCAACTGACTCGCTGAGCAAACCCCAAGAACTGCGAAAAATCAGGGCCGCAAACAGGAGCGTCACGATCGGGTCAGCAATGCGCCAATCAAATGCCCAGATCAGTACACCGCTCAAGAGCGCGCCGACACTTCCTAAAAGATCGCCAATAACGTGCAGATAGGCTGCGCGTACGTTGATTTGTTTTTCGTGATGTCCGTGCAGAAACTTAAGGGAGACCAAATTCACAAGCAGTCCCAAGAATGCGATCCCGATCACCGTGGCGCCTTCAACGGACTGCGGTGCACGTAAGCGCTCAACGCCTTCCCAAACGAGACCTAGAGCCAAAATCCAAATCATGACTCCGGTAACAAGCGCACCTAAGATCTCCGCACGCTGGTAGCCATAGCTCATGGTTGAGGAGGCTCCTCGTCGCGCGAACCAAAGTGCAAACAGACTGAGCCCCAAACCCCCAACATCCGTCGCCATATGGAGCGCATCGGTCATCAGCGCCAGACTGTTGGCCCACCAACCTCCAACCGCCTCTACCCCCATAAACGCCGCCGTGATCAAAAGCGCTTTCCAAAGCCCCAAGCGTGCGCCGTCGTTAGACTCGGCGTGATCATGATCATGAGCGTGAAAGTGACCGGCTCCCATGGTTTTCAGGTTATCCCTGCGACGCGGGCCGAACAACCGCGATCCAGTAGCCCGCGACCTTTGCCACTTGGCCAAGCCAAAGACGAGAAGTCTTTGCGTCTTCAAGCAGCGCCCGACCATCCGACGGGGTAAATTTATTTAATTTAAAATCCGTTAGCACTCGCCCGAGGTTTTTTGGGGTCGCCTTAAAGGTAGCCTCCTTGAGGCACCACAGCGGAATCCCCTCACCAACGCTAGCGAACCCCTCCGCACGCTCTTTCGAGCTTAAGAGCCTTTCAAGCGCTCGGGGAGAGAGCTCTCGCTGCTCTGGCTCAAGATCCACTCCCACTGGAGCATGATCCCCGACACCGAGCACCCAGTCCCCGCTATGACTTATACTCCAATGCCACTGCTCTGGCTCCCCCAGGGCGGCCCACAGAGCGAGAAGCACACGATCACTCAAGTTCCGCTTTGCAGAGCGCACTGGGTCTGGGCCTAAGTGCTCACGAAATCTTGTCACACGCTCAAGCTCAACAGACGTGAGTGCAGGCGGAAGCGCGCTTCGGGGATAGGCCACCCAAACGAGCGGTTTCCCGAAGCGCCCTGTCGAAAAAAGACTCGAAATCTCGCTTAGGAAATCGCTTGAATCCGCCGATGGAGCCCTCGGATCAATCATGGATCTCCCTTTAAAAAAAATGATGCGCGTCGTTTTGGACACATTGAAATCAGCTCTCCCCTCTCGTTATCATGAAAGAAGGAAGGAGGAGGAGTTCTTGAAAAAAGGACCCAGAAACGCAGGCGAAGCTCAAGCCCTCTGGACGCTGGTTGTGGCAGCAGTGCTCGTCACGATCGCACTTTTTCAAGTCAGACACCCCTCTCCCAGCACTTTGAGCGAGACGCCGAAAGATCGAGTCCCAGCGCTGCACCCTCCTTCGTTAGCCCCCTAAAGACGGGCCGCACTGAGTGAGAAAAAAATCAGTCAAAATCAAAGACTGGTGCGGTTGATCTTTGTCCTTGTTTTAGCTACTTCCTCAATCCGATGCCCACTTACTGGATGCTCAAGTCCGAGCCCTCGACCTACTCGTTTAACGACCTGATGCGCGACAAAAAAACAAACTGGAACGGCATCCGGAACTTTCAGGCCCGAAACTTTCTACGGCTTGCAAAGCCCGGTGACTTAGCGCTCATCTACCATAGCGGCGATGAGCGCGCAGTCGTGGGGGTTGCCAAGATTACGTCTGAGCCCTACGCCGATCCCGACCCGCGCAAACCCGGCGAGTGGCTTCAGATGGATCTTGCGCCCGTCCGGGCGCTGAAGACCCCAGTCGAGCTTGCGCGCCTAAAATCGACGCCAGCGCTTAAAGGACTTTTGCTCCTCAAACAATCTCGCCTCTCAACGATGCCCATCAGCGCCGCTGAGTATGCCGCGATCCTGAAGCTCGGAGGCATATCGAAATGACTGAGGAGATCCGAACATGGGAGCCTTTCGCTCTTTGCACTCCCGGCGAGCGCCCGCCTCGCACGCGCGACATCCACTCCCCCGAAGGGATCGCCGATCGTTTGCGAGCCGCCGCTTTTGCCGAGATTCAGGCGCGCGAAGCGTTTCTCTGGGCTGCAGAAAAGTTTGAGACCCAAGCCCCACCCGGACTCTGCCGTGCTTGGAGAGGACTAGCGCGGGAAGAAGATAAACATCTCGGCTGGCTTCTAAAGCGCTTAAGTGAGCTTGGCTTTTGTGCCGATGAACGCCCGGTCTCTGACTATCTTTGGCGATCGTTCTTGCAGTGTAAAACTGCACAAGAGTTTGCACAGTTTATGGCCAATGCCGAAGACCGAGGTCGGATCGCAGGCGAGCGCTTTCACGAGGCCTTACAGATCATCGATCCTGTGTCTGCCGAAATTTTTAGAAAAATTGCAGCAGAAGAAATCGCGCACATTCGTTTGGCAGAACAATTTTTTGGGCCTGGCGCGATCGCTTAGAAAAAAATCTGATACTGGATCTCCGGATGCAGTAACCACTGCCGATACTTAATGAAGCTATGGTAAAAGCCCGGGTCAATTTCATCGACTCGATACAGGGCGCAGTCCCCGACCCCCTTGTTCGAAATCACCTGGCAGTCTGGATCAGTCGGGTTGTAGGGATTGGGCCTCTCGCCTTTACGTCGCCAACTATAAGAGGCACCCATCTGCAGATAGGAGCTCTCCCAGTGTTTTGTAAACGACAAGCCTAAATGCTTGAAAACTCGGCGATGATTTAATCCTAAAATCCCTGCCTCAAAAAACATCGACCACGAGTTTGAAAATCGCCACTCCGTAAGCGCGCCTAGCGAGATCGTATAGCGATCGCGGTTAAACGGAAATGGACGAAGCGAAAAAGGAGACTCATCCTCCCAAAAGTACTGATATCCCCACCCTGGATGCACGCGCACCGAGGAGCTAAGCGGCACGCTCCACGTATGACGTAAAAAAATCGATTTCTGCTTGTACTGCGCCCAGCGCACACCAAAAGTCTCAAAGTAGTTTGCCTCAACCGAAGTGCGCACTCCTGCACCCAACTCCTCGGCTGCGCGGAAATTGAGATGAGCCATGTTGTAGTTGCCAAAAATCCAAGGACTCACTCCCACAGACCAAAAGTCTGACATCCCTCGAACGAGCGCATAGTTTCCGACACTCCACACTCCTGCGCGAAGCACGTCGGTCGTCGTAAATAGGTTATGTCCAATCAGCGGACGATAACTCGGCTCGGAGTCAGAGCTTGACCACGCAGGAGCAACGAGGCTTGAGCACACCATAGACCAGAGCGCGACAACGACAGCTTGAGATCGTTGCACGTGGGGCCTGCTTTGGTTTAGCTCGCTGAGCCTGTGTAAATACTCAGCTTCGCGCGACCGCTGCTCTCAGGCGAGCAAATCCCGCCTAACGGCTTTTGCCCTGTTCGGCGCTCGAAATCAGCAAGTTGGCGGGGGCGATCTTTAGCGCATCCGGCGTACGTCAGGTACTCCTCGCTCAAGGTCGGGAAACCCGGCATCAGGGACGCCCCTTCGCCGAAGGAGATCAACTTAAAGTAGCCCGGAAGAGCCACTCCGTAGGACTCGCGCTGACAGAGCGTGAGTCCCCAACTCTGACCCGAGCGAAGCAAAATAGCTTCGGCATACGAGCGCTCCGCTTCGCACTCGCTCATCTCAGAGTAGCGCGCAAAACTTGAGACTTTGAAATCGGGGCGACTCTTTGAGTAAAAGAACACTCTTCGATCATCGACCTCTTTCACTACATAGCCACGGCCTTTTGTCAGGCGATCCCGAAGTAGCTCTTTAAACTCCCGAGGCGCTCCAGCCTCCCACTCGTGCTGCCATAACGATACTTTAGGGCGCTCAAGCGAGTAAAACGTGGCCAAAAACGGATACCCAAAATCAAGTGCGGCAACCTCGCAAGTTGCAGCAAAAAGCGCTACCCCAGTTTGCGCGACGTACTCAGCAGAGCGCGCCGCTAGATCCTCTGCGCACTCTTGCATCTTGCGGTACACGCCAAGCGTGCGCCCCGTCTCAGGCCCCATGGACTGCGTTCCGAGAGAAGTCGCGTACACAAACACGGAGTGCCTGGCCTGATAACGCAGAGTAACTCGATCCCAGTGCTCCACTCCCTCCTCGCATACTGTCTCAACGACTTTTACATTTTGGAGTGCCCGAAGCCCCTCAGCCATCGCCGAAGCCTTCATCGCGCAAGAGTCGCCGCTCTTTAGAATATTGAGCGAGAGCGTGTACTCGCGATCGGCGACTGATGCCAGAGAGATGAGCGGAGCAAACAGGAGGAGCGAGGCCAGCAGAGGTTTCATGCACCCAACTCTATCGGGCGTCACGCGCGTTCGTCAATCGTTCGACAGCCGTTACGCGGAGCGGCCGATGCAGTTTAAGTCCTCAAACGCCGCACGCAAGCGCGCAACAAACGACTCCTCACCTTTGCGCAACCAAACGCGCGGATCGTAGTATTTCTTATTCGGCGCATCAGGGCCCTCGGGATTCCCGAGCTGACCTTGGAGATAAGGCTTTTTCTGCTCGTAGAAGTTTTTAATACCTTCCCAAAACGCCCACTGCAGATCGGTGTCGATGTTCATCTTGATCACGCCGTAACTGATCGCTTCGCGAATCTCGCTTTGCGCAGATCCAGAGCCGCCGTGAAACACAAAAGAAACCGGCTTTGATGCGGTTTTAAACTTGCTCTGCACGTGCTGCTGAGAGTTTTTTAAAATCACAGGCGAGAGCTTCACGTTGCCCGGCTTATAGACTCCGTGCACGTTACCGAACGATGCTGCCACGGTGAAACTCGGGCCTACTTCTTTAAGATGCTCGTAAGCGTACGCCACATCTTCGGGCTGGGTGTAGAGTTTCGAGTTGTCAACATCAGTGTGATCCACACCGTCCTCCTCGCCGCCCGTCACACCAAGCTCGATCTCAATCGATGTCTCCATGGCTTGCATGCGCTTGAAGTATTTTGCAGAGATCTCTACGTTCTCTTGAAGAGACTCTTCGGATAAATCCAGCATATGTGACGAAAAAAGAGGCTTTTTTAAAGCGCGATAATGCTCTTCTCCCATTGCGAGCATGTGATCGACCCACGGCAAAAGCTTTTTAGCCGCATGATCGGTATGCACGATGACTGAAACCCCATAGGCTTCTGCAAGCATCGCCACATGACGCGCTCCCGAGATCGCACCCAAGGCCGCGGCCCTATCGTTCTCGAGCTTAAGCGATTTGCCCGCAAAAAACTGACCGCCGCCGTTGGAGAACTGAATAATGACAGGCGACTGAACCGCTTTTGCAGTTTCAAGAACCGCATTGACGGAGTTCGTTCCAACTACGTTGACCGCAGGGAGCGCAAAGTGGCTCTCTTTGGCGTGCTGATAGAGATCCTGAAGTGCTGGACCGTATACGAGACCGGGTTTGAATTTCTTCATCGTAGGCGAGACCTTACTGCGCGAGCCCAGGACTTGAAAAGTCAAAACACAACCGCGCGGCTCTCAGCTCCTCGAGCTCTAAGCCCCAGTGCTTCCAAATCCACCCGCGCCACGCGCAGTGGAATCAAGATCTTGCGCCTCAACGAGCGCAGGTGTGACGATTGGCAGAGTCAGCATCTGAGCAATTCTCTCGCCACGCTTGAGCACGATCTCTTGCGCAGTGAGATTGCGTAAAACAACCAACACTTCGCCGCGATAACCTGAATCGATGATCCCACCTGAGACCTTAACCCCTTTTTTTGCCATCGACGAGCGGTCTGCAATCATGCCCACATGTCCTTGCGCAATCGCAAACGCAACCCCCGTGCGCGCAAGCTTGCCGTCAAACGGCGGAAGCTCAGTGTCTTCAAGTGCGTATAGATCCATCCCCGCGTCCTCCGGATGCGCTCGTGTGGGGAGAGTCGCTTCTGGGTGCATACGTTTGACGGAAATCGTTTTCATCGGAAGCTCCTTAGAGTTTTTGACGAACTTCGTGCGCAAGCGCCGAGATCACAACTGCGCTTTGCGTTTGAGTGTTTAAGTCCTTGAGAATGACCTGCCCCATCTTGAGCTCCGTCTCGCCCAGGAGCACCGCAAACCGCGCACCGAGTTTTGATGCTTGCTTTAGTTGCGCGCCAAAGCCACCCACTCCAAGAGGCGTTACGACCGAGAGGCCCGCTTTACGAAGTGTCCGTGCGATGTCGACCGATTTATCTTTAAGCTCTTCTGAGGGCACGCTCACAAACACATCGACCCGGCTGTCGAACTTCGGGAGAAGAGCGTGGGTTTCGAGAAAGTTCTGCATGCCCACATCACCCCAGCCTAAACCAACGCCCGGGAGCTGATCTTTTCCAAAAAGTCCCACCAGGTTGTCGTAGCGACCGCCTCCAAAAAGCGCGCGCCTGTTTTCAGGCGAAGTGTCGTACATCTCAAATACGGTGCCCGTATAGTAGTCCATACCGCGGAGGATCTGTGGATTGAACTCGACTTGCTCGCCAAAGCCTTTGAGTGATTCTAAAAGTTCTTTTAAGTGTGAGACTGCAGGCCCTGGATACTCGTTTGCGATCTTTTCAAACGATGAGCTAAAAAACTCTTCCATTTTTTTTTGTGCGTCGAGCGAGAGCCCAAGATCACTGAGCATTTTCACATACGCCTGCTCACCGATCTTTGCTCTCAGATCGAGCGCTTTAGTCGCACCAAGCGCCGTCTGCGCTGTGAGCCCAATGGACTCAAAGAACTGATCCACAAGGCCTCGATGATTGAGCTGGATTTTTACGTGCTTAAGCCCACCGAACGCATCGACGAGTTCGAGCGCGAACGTTAAAATCTCCGTATCCGCATCCAGCGCATCGCCCCCTAGGACATCCACATTGAGCTGCCAGTGTTCGCGCAAACGTCCGCGCTGCGGGCGCTCATAACGCCAGAGGTTTGGGATCGAAAACCAGCGCACAGGCTTTGGAAGCTCGTGGATCTTGCCTGCCACCATACGCGCCAAAGTAGGCGTCATCTCAGGACGCACTGCGAGCTTACGCTCCCCGCGATCGATCAACCAGTAGAGCTGGTTATTGACGATCTCCTCACCCGTTTTTGCGGCGTAAAGCTCAAAGGGCTCGAGCATCGGGCCGTCGTACTCCTCATATCCAAACGAGCGTGCGACTCCGCGCATGCGCTCGAACATCCAGCGACGGATGCGCATGTCTTCGGGGTAGAAATCACGTGTGCCTTTGTAGGGCTGAGTGGAAAGAGCCATGAATGGGCACACTAACGCAAGGGCCTCGCGGCGCTCAAGGAGACTCTTCATTTCGAAAAGCGCGCGCAGCGATAATGCCACGCGCAAAACCTTGCGCCCAAAACTCGCTCTCTTTACTCAAAGGGGGGGTTTTGGGTTTTGACTTCTCGGGCCACACGCCGCTAAATGGGCCCAGAAGGCCCATTTCACTCATGACCACAAAAAAAACTCTCTCGCGTCCTGGTGTTTTGATCACGGTCTCAGGACCCGATGCCCCCGGGATCACCTCTGAGCTCACTTCGATCCTAGCGCAAAGCCAGACCAGGATCTTAGATATCGGCCAAGCTGTCATCCATGGCCTGCTTTCGCTCAGTATTCTCTTTGAAACTCCACCTGAGCAATTTGCAGACAAGACCACAATCAAAGACCTGCTCTTTAAAGCCAATGAAATGGGAATGCGGCTTGAGTTCCAGATCGTGGATCTTGAAACCTTTCAGGCAACTGCGCGCAAATCACGCTCCCACCAGTATGCAGTCACTTTGCTTGGGGATCCTTTGAGCGCGTCCGCACTTCACCGCGTGACGCAAAAACTTGCCGAGTCCCAAATCAACATCGATACGATTCAGCGTCTCTCAGAGACCACCTTTCGTGCAATCGAGCTGCAAACCTCCTCCGAGAACCCCATCGACGTCCGCGCCGTCAACAAGACGCTTTTTAACATCGCACGCGAAGAGAAAATCGATGTCGCACTACAGGCTGAAGGACTGTTCCGACGCGCGAAGCGCTTAGTCGTCATGGACGTCGACTCGACGCTTATTGAAAACGAGGTTATCGACGAGTTTGCTCGCGAAATGGGCACTTTCGATAAAGTCGCCGCAATCACGCATGAAGCGATGGCTGGAAATCTTCCCTTCGATGAAAGTCTGAGACGCCGCTGCGAGATGTTAAAAGGCCTCACCCACGATCATATCCATCAGGTCTATGGCCGCATCGAAGTCACCAAAGGCGCGCGCGAGCTTATCCGAGTCTTAAGAACGCTCGGCTATAAGATTGCGATTATTTCAGGCGGATTCACCGACGTGACAGAGAGACTTAAGTCTGAGCTCAAAATCGACTACGCCTACGCAAACCATCTCGAGTTTGAC
>JBILEK010000096.1:0-6213 GCA_044352155.1 Bdellovibrionia bacterium | reverse complement strand
ATGTTGTTTAAGCTTGAGGCTCATCTCGCTCGCCCCTTGAAGATCACTGATTTGCACAATAAAGAGCTTGGAATTACTTCCACAAGAATCCTAAAGGCGTTCGGTTCCTGGAGCGCTGCCAAAAAAGCGTTTCTAGATGAAAAGTCGAGACGCTTCCAAAAGTAAAGTTCACCTAGAGCTCTTTGATCAGTTGATCTAACCGCTTTGCAGTTGAACTTACCGCAGCCAACCCGGTGTTCGGCAGGTAATGAGAGTAGATCTGAAGGGTGGTCGCTTCTGTGCTGTGCCCGAGGAGGTACGAAACTACCTTGAGCTGAGTGCCGTCGGCGAGTTGCTGTGTGGCCCAGGTGTGGCGTAAGCAGTGCCAAGTGTATCCCTGCAACCCAAGGGCCTTGGCGGCTCTTGATACCGCACGAGACAGATTGTGTCGGCTCATTGGAGTTAGTGGTTCGGCTGGTGACCTTGGAAAAACTAAATCCTCTTCCGCAGGGTAGGACCCAAGCGCTCGATGGTCCTCGAGATACTTCACGTGTCTACGCTTCAGGAGGGTGAGAAGTGCGGGGGATAGGCCGACCACTCGGCCTTCACCGGTTTTCGTGGCGGTGATCGAATAGCTCCGGTTTAGGCTTTCGACACTCCTCGAAATATTTGCTTCCCCCCTTTCAAAGTTCAGGTCCTTCCATCTCAATGCGAGTTGTTCTCCCTGCCGGCACCCCGTGTATGCGGAGAAGCAAACCGCGTCATAGTAGTGCGGCTCGCGTTCCCAGAAGAAATTTAGGAGTGCCGCAAGTTGTGTCTCGTCGAGTGCCTTCACTCTTTTGCTTGCAGCATGTTTCCGTTTCCTCCCTCCGTTACGGCGGCTCGCTAGATAGGCGGGATTGGTCTTCAGTCCGGAGTCCTTTGAGTCGATTGCGAAATCAAAAATCATTTTTAGTACGCGCCGAGCGTGTTTCACCGAAGCGGGTTTGAGCCCGTCTCGCTTGTCGAGTTGGGCTAAGAAGCAGTTAACATCTTCGCGATTGATGTCGAGCAAAGGACGTCCACCTAGGGCAGGCAGTATGTGAACTCGTGCCCATTGCCTATAGCCTTCGAGAGTTTTTGCAGATACGCCCTCTTGCTCGAGCGTTAGGTGCTCAAAAAACCTTTCGCTCCAAAAGGCGAGGGATTCTCGGCTCGATTGATAATTTGATCTTTTGCGGTTCCTTCGGTCGGATTCAATTTTCGCGAGCTCCTGTTTCGCATCAGTCTTTGTTCCGTGAACTGTCCGATAGCCGTACTGACGTCGACCTTCAGCGGATCGCTCCAGTTCCCATTTCAAGAGCCACACATTCGGCCCACGGTTAACAACTGATCCCATGGTCGGGGTACTCCTGATTGACTAACGAGCCTTAGCCCGCTTCTTTTTGCTCGGCTTGAGTTCCTTCTGTTTTTGCGCGTCCCTTGCGCGTTGTGCCCATTTGCTACATTTTTGCTTACCGCAGTGCATCCGCTTCGCAGTTCGACCGTCGTGCGGATCGACCGAAAACTTTCTCTTACAGTTCGGATTCACGCACACACGTGGAATTTTTGTGTTCACAACCTCTTGAACAAAAGTCAGCCACATCCAGGCGAGCAAGGTGTCCGGACGCAAGACAATCTTTAAGCTGCTGAGGTCCTCTTGCTGCTGTTCAAGTCGAATATCGCAGTAAATCCCGGAAATATCGGCGGCAGCAACTACTTTTGCGATCCCCTCGATCGACCTAATCCGCTCTCCAGTCCTTTGGTCTGCCGGAATGTGTTCAAGTCTTTCGAGCCTAGTTTGCAGTAGTCGAATTCTTTCTGCGGCGGCCCTCATTTTATCTGCAGTCCTGAGAATCCACTGGACGTCCCCGCCCCACGGCTCTAGCGAGCTGTGTATGTAATCCGGATTCCTCTCGTCTGGGTACTCGTCCAACAGGCCGTAGCTATTTACAAACTTCAGCACGCCCGCGGAATCCTTAGCGGTGTCGCAAAACGCGTGGAATAGCTGAGGGTAGTCTCGGCCCGGGCAGTATGTCACCACTCTATCTGAGGCGCGGTAAAGGAAGGGACGAATTTCCTTCCGTCCGGAAAAGCCGACTTCGTGCTCGGCTTCTCTGAGCGCATAGCGTGCGTAGCGATTCCAGGTCATAGGGGCAAGTTCGATGCTGCCGAATGTAGAGTCAGGGAAAGCGTTTCTCAAAAGAGCCTCGAGGGCTTGAGCAGAGTTCGTCGCTGCAAGATGTCCATAAAGATTATAATAAAAAAAGACATTTGCTTTGTCAAGTAATTCACCCTCCATGCAGTCGTGTGTCCAGGGATGTCTGTTTTGTCCGCAGTGACCTCGAGCCTGCGATCTTTTATCGTGTGGCAATGAAGAACGAAAAAAACTCGGTTGCAAAAAAGACTCTCTCCGTTAAGGAGGCAGCGCAACGTCTCGGATGCTCTGTTGAGCTGATCTATTCGGGAGTCCGTAGGAACGAGATCCCACACCTTAAGGTTGGCCGAAAAATCTTTATCCCAACTCTCGCCTTTGAACGATTGATTGCCACAGGCCATTCGAGGAGCGATAAATGTCTCTAGATGCTGTGCGTTTTCTTGAGGAGTTTGCCGCGTTCGATCCTGAATGCCGACTCGGCGCTCGCGAAAGAGCCGACGGGCTACGTGACATCTGCTCTCGTAATGGTGTTGTTGAGCCACGGTTCACGGGAGCATTCCTAAGTATTTGCTCCGCACGGGGGACTGTCTCTCGCGTAGGAAGGGCTCGCGCGAAAGTGCTTGCGAGAATGTTTAATTTGACTCTTGATGAACTGAACTTTGGAGTCGCTTCATCAAGCAGGCGAATTCGACACGTAAACTGCCTCGAAGCTTCGGCCGACCTCGGGCCGCTCCGAATTTGGATTTTTACGCGGAAGCGAGCAGCGAAGTCGCCTGAAGGAAGGATTAATTCCATCGAGGAGCGCGATGTACTTAATGGTGCCGCGTCTGTTTCTGTATGGTTCGACGCCGGTGAAAATGATGTTGAAGTGTGATTCGCTTGGCAGCCTGGCAGTCGCGGGAGTTCCGATATTTCCTCTGCGGCCGAACCGGAAAGTACCAGCGGTCCTGGATTGGAAGAACTTTGCAACACCCAACTTTGAAAGGATCAGTGAGCTCTCAAAGCACTATCCGGACTGCAACTACGGCGCCGTAATGGGGAGTTTTTCCGGCGGGTTCCTTATGGCAATCGATCTAGATAGAAAGAACGGGCGTGACGGCGTCCATTTTTTTGAGTCCGAATTTCGTCTGCCCGCTACCCGCATTCACATGACCCCGACAGGGGGGAAACATTACATTTTCAAAAGCGACAAAGTCTTTGGAAATCGGAGTCCATGGACAAATCACGGCGTAGACGTCCGAGGGCTCGGTGGATACGTCGTTGTGCCGCCTTCCAAGATCGACGGCATTGCATACGAAGTTCTAAATGACGCCCCGATCGCTACACTGCCAAACGAAGTTGAGCAAGCATTGGGAGCTTCTCGCCCCATCGGGAGGCCAAGAGCGCATGCCTCGCTGGTTGGGCTCGATCAGGTACTCGATATCGAGCGCGGGATCCGCTTCTTGAGAGGCTGCAGGCCTCTCGCCCGGGGTGAGCGAAATACAAGACTTTACAAAATTGCCTGCCGTCTTGGCGACTTTGGAATCTCCGAGCAAACGGCTCTTAAGCTCGTGAATGAGTATTTGGTGTTCGAGTGACTTGTGCGGGAGTTGATTTTGACTCTGGCGAAGTCGCTCGGACGGTTGCAAGTGCTTATAGGACCCGCGGTAGTACGCTTGGTTGTGACTCCGCCGAGTTACTGAGATTCGAGATCGATCGTGTGGTTAAAGAAATCAACGAAACGTTCGCCGTTGTAAACCACACGGGCAAACTTATGGTCGTCCGGGAGTGCTACGACGTTTCGTACAAACGCCATGCGCTGGAGTGGATGACGTTCGATGATTTTAAGAAGCTTCACCAGCACAGGGTGCTTGCGGTACCGAGGGAGGGGCGTGCACCTTTCAGGCAGTCTGTAGGAAGCCTCTGGCTGTCGCACCCAAACAGGCGTCAGTACGAGAATGGCGTCGTGTTTTCGCCGGGTGCTGACGTGCCCAACGGGTATTTGAACTTGTGGAAAGGGTGGGGTGTAACGCCTAAGAAGGGGTCGTGGACGCTAATAAAAAGGCACTTACGTGATGTCATATGCAACGATGATGAAGAGCTATTTTTTTATTTGCTCGGCTGGTTGGCGCGCATGTTCCAGAAGCCATCTGAGCAGGGGCAGGTTTGCTTAATTCTCCAAGGCGGTCGAGGCACTGGTAAATCTACTATTTTGAATCTCCTTCTCAAGATCGTTGGCCAGGCTTCGATGAACATCATCAACTCTCGCCAGCTTGTCGGAAACTTTAACTTCCATATAGCGGACAAGCTTCTGATCACAGCGAGCGAAGCTCTTTTTTCTGGAGATCGTTCTATTGAAGGACCGCTGAAGGCGTTGATTACGGACCCAGAAATTGTGGTCGAAGCTAAGTATCAGAACCCGACGCGAGCAGTGAATTGTCTGAAGCTTATTTTGGCGTCCAATGAAGAGAATGTTGCGGCAATGGGCGTGGATGAGCGCCGCTTTTGCGTTTTTCGAGTTTCCGAACGGTACGCGCAGGATGAGCTGTATTTCGCCAAGCTTTTGGAAGAAATCAACGGCGATGAGGGCCCGTCGGCAATGCTCTTCGATTTACTTGAGTATGACATCTCTGGTTTTTCAGTGTTCCGCGTTCCGCAGACCGCCGCACTCTCGGATCACAAACTGCAGAATCTGAGGGGGCCAGAAGCTTGGTTGTTTGATTGTCTTTATAGCGGGAAAATTTGCCGTGGAGGCTTTTCGCTGACGAATTCAGACGGCACAGACGCGCAGATATGGGCCCGTGGTCCCGTGACCGTCAGTGTTTCGAGCGCTTACGATGAGTATGTCGAGTTTTCAAAAAATTGGCGTGAGTACCGCCCGGTGGATCGACGGAAGTTCGGTGAGCGCGTGCGCAGGTTTTTGGGGGATGCCATTCGGAATGTCCGCCCCACAGTGAATGGGGACAGGGTTTACTCATGGGAGCTCTTGTCCCTTGATGAGTGCCGCAGGGCATTTGAACGAAGGGCAAAGGTAACGGACTGCAAGTGGCCAGGGGACGAGGGAGATAAGACTGAAAGTTTCGGTAGAGGGGGAGTGGTTGATTAGTCTGCACTGTCAGATCTGTCAGATCACTTTTAGAAGTATTTATAGTGTACGCATCAATGCACCTGCGCTCGCTCCTCCATGGGAAAGTATTTTCGCTTTTCTCGCAGACAGATCAGACAGAGCAGCCAAACGTCACCCCATCCATCCACATTGCATGCGCGCGCGCGAGGCTTTCCCCCTTGGAGTATCTAGAGTTTTCGCCAGCGCGACTCCGCGCGGTTGCGGAATCGGTTACAAATCCGCCGCATTCTCTCTAGCTTTTCAATCTTTCCGAGGAGTTGACCGGTTTTCGCACAGGATTCGGAAATCTGTGCGTGTGCAAAGCGAAAGGATAGGAGGTAGGTTTGGACGCGGCATTTAGGTCTAATCGAGTTGAGCGCGCTGGTAGAGCCTTGGCACATTTGGAGGTGGATCTAGAGGACGCCAATGAGACCGCCAAGGCAGCCCAGGAAAGGCTTGAAGCTCTTACCCTTGCGGCAGCCCACGGAGCTCCTAGCGCAGAGACCGCTTTGAAGAAGGTGCAAGCTGAAAGGGAAGGGGCTTTGATCCGTGTTTCACGCCTCCGTAGAGCTTTGGACCGGGCAAGGCGTCGTTACACGGCCGAGATCGCAAGAATGGAGCGCGACGCGGTAAGGAGGCGGTGGCGGGTAGTCCGCCAAATGCTTGGGCGACGTAACAAACTCGGAAAGGAAGTTGAGATTGAGGCAAAATGCCTATTCTCAAAGCTTCAGGAATTATTTCGAGTCGGTGAAAATGCATTCCATACAGCGCCTGAGGTCGCGTCGAACTTCGCCGGAAGCCCTTTAGACTCGGAGCGAATCGCCTCGGCATTCCTGCAGTCACTGTCAGACCTCGCCTCTCGAAAACCCGAGATGTGTTTGAAGGATTTTGCGCGAAAAATTGAAGATGGGTCAGCGTATCTTCTTGGTTTTGCACCTAGGCAGACACGAGGGCGTAAAAAGTAAAAGACCCA
>JBILEK010000094.1:0-6258 GCA_044352155.1 Bdellovibrionia bacterium | reverse complement strand
CTAGAACTGACTCTGCCCTTCGCGAAGCGGAGCGCTATTTGCGCACGCTTCCCGAGGTGCAGAGCAGCGCCGCGTTTGCAGGAGGTGGGATTCCTAGGTTCTACTACAACCTCCCAAATCCGCGCCGCGCTCCGCAAGTCGGTCAGCTGCTCGTCACCGTGAAAGAACTCTCAGACGTTCGCTCTGTGGGTCTTAAGCTGGAACGCCACCTGCGCGGGCAGTTGCCGGACGCAGACGTCGTCGCGCAGTTCCTCCAGCAGGGCCCGCCCATCGAAGCAAAAATTGAGGTACGAGCCTATGCCCCTCAGTTTGAACGCCAAGACGCGCTCATGCGTGCCGCAGAACAAGTACTCCGCAGTCTCCAGGCCACCCGCGGCGTGCGCTCTGACCTTGAGGACGTCATTGAAGTCCGTACCCTTAGACCCCAAACACGGGCACTGGGTCAAATTGGATGGACACAAAGTGAGCTCAATCTTGCGGTGGGAGCTGAGAGCACGGGAGTCGTCGTAAGCCTTTTTCGAGAGGGACGCGAGAGCATTCCGATTCGCCTCATGTCCACTACCCACGTCCACTCCACCGATCAGCAGTTTAACGGAGCAGTCGCATACCTGGGACGAGAGCGCGATTTCAAACTCGGTGAGCTCACCCAGTCAAGTGATCGATTCGAGCGCGCGGTCATTCGTCGCAAGGACTCTCAGCGGTACGGGCGTGTCTTGTCCGAGCTTGCGCCTGAAGCCACCTTCGATCAAGTCATGGGGCCACTCCAAAAAGCCTCTGAGCAATGGGGGCTAAAGCCAGGTGAGCGCATCGAATTTGGAGGAGATGCCGAAGGCGCGGGCGAGGCAAACGCGAGCATCTTTAAGGTCGTGCCCATCGCGATGCTGATGCTCCTCATTTTCTTGCTCATCCAGTTTCAAAGCTTCGGTAAGCTTGCGGTCGCGTTCCTCGCTCTTCCCGTGACCGTTCTGGGAGCGTTCCCGGGCCTCTTGATCGGAGGAGCCCCGTTTGGGTTCATGTCTTTGCTCGGAATCTTGGCGCTCGTCGGAATCGCAATCAACAACATCATCCTGCTTTTAGAGGCAATGGACGAAACCAGTGACTTGAGGTCCGCGATTGAGAGGCGTTTTCGACCCATCTTTTTGAGTACTTCACTTACGTTCCTAGGACTTTTCCCACTCGCTCTAGAAGGGGGCACGCTCTGGCCTCCGCTCGCCTGGACGTTGATCTCGGGATTGGTGACAGGGACCTTTGCGACTCTCGTTCTCGTCCCTGGCCTGATCCGCGTCCTGCAGCGGCTCAAGTTTCGCGCCTCAGGCTCAGCTACACTCGCGCTCCTTATGGTCGGAGTCTCAAGCAGCTGGGCGCAACCCTCAATCTCGCTTGAGCAAATCATGGATCTGAGCGATCAGACGGCCGAAGCTCAGGCCAGCAAGGCCCTCCTGCTTTCAGCGCAGGAAGAACTAAGCCGGGCCAACCGAGCGGCGTTTTTTCCTTCTCTCACTCTCGGTGGAGAAACTTGGATGCGTGATCAGACCCTCACCTCTTCCACACCGTTTGGGAACCTTCTCCAAGAGAAGAAGCAGAGATCCGATTTTAAACTCGAACTCAGACAACCGCTCCTTAACCTTGCTCAAATGGTCTATGCGCGGGCCGCTGAGCGACTGGCGCTGGATTCGGCCCAACTTCGCCACGCTCACACTGTGGGTGCGCTGCGGTTTTCTGTGGGAGCCCATGCCCTTGAAACCCTTATTTTGGGTCATCAGATTCGATTCGCCCAAGAATCGGTTCGACTCCTCGACCTCCAGACCCAAGACCTCGAGCGGCTCCTCGATCGTGGACGCGTACGCAGCACGGAGCTAATCCGTCTGCGACATGAGTCTCAGAAGGCGCGTCAGTCCCTACAAGATCTGCAGTCCAAACAACTGCAGAGTCGCGTCCATCTAGAAAGGCGTCTGGGCATTGGGCTTACGTTGCCGATTTCCGCCCCGTTTGAGGCATCTCCCGCTCCCCTCGTTGGTCCCGAGCGGCCTGAGCCGCTGGATGTCCGTGCCCAGCAGACTACCGCCGAATCTACGCTCGCGCGCTCGGCCCTGGCGCGCGCGGCTTACGTACCGGAAGTCGACCTTTTCGTTCGAGGAGTAAGCTCCCAAGGAACGACACTCGCTGAAACCCGATGGGGCGAAGCCGGAGTCACGCTGCGCTGGGAGCTCTGGGGCCAGGGTGTACGCTCCTCCCAAGCACGCTCTGCTCTTCTGCAGGCTGAGGCACAAAGCCAATCTGCAAGAGCGTTCGCTGACCAACGTCAACGCGAGATTGCGGAAAGCCGAGAAACCTGGGCGCGCAAATTGACATTTCTCAAGGAAGTCACGAAACTGCTGCGCATGGCTCAGGAGCAGTCGACAAAAGACGAGCAAAAGCATCGAGAAGGTCGAATGGGAGCAAGCGATTACGTCAAGTCGCAACTCCTCGTTCGAGAGCTCGAGCGAGATGAGCAGGTAACGCGTCTCGAGATTCTGCTCGAGTGCATGCGCATTCAATCACTTCAAAGTTTGCGCGTGGAGGCTCAGTGCGTTCGAAGCCAGTGAAAGAAAAACCGGATCTTCGCTCGCGCATTCTTAGCGAAGCGCTCGATCAAATTCGGACCCAAGGGGCGCACCACGTCAGCCTACGATCAATCGCCAAAGCTGCGGGCTGTAGCCCCATGGCGACCTATCGCCACTTTCCGTCTAAAGAAGCCCTACTGGCGGAAATCGCTTGTGATGGATTCATTGAGCTTCGCGATGAGATCGATGCGGTGGTTCGGGAGTTTCCCGACGATCCGATCCGCCAGCTCGAGGAAGTCGGAAATCGCTACATCCGGTTAGCTCTCAAAAAGCCGCAACACGTGCTCACGATGTTCGGTTCCTTTATTGAGGAGCCCTCTGAGTACGCACGGTTAGATGAAAAGGGCAAAACAGCCTTTGAAGGCCTAGTCGAAATCGTCGTGCGTTGCCAAAAGACGGGGAAGATTCCGGCTGGCGATCCGCTCGAGAAGGCGGTCGCCTGCTGGTCGATGGTGCATGGTTTTTCGATGCTTTTTCTCAACGGAAACTTAGAGTTTCTTGGCATTACTCTCAAGAATTACGACCGCTTCGGATCGATGGTTTCGCGCGTGGTTCTTGAAGGTTTGCTCCACCAGAAATGACGATGGGCTGCAGTCTCAGAAAACCATTTTCCTGCGACTGCAGCCCAAAGAAGGGTGGTGGAGAACTTTGGACACGTTCAGAATCGCAGAGTATCCCACAAGATTCCACGTAGTCTTGGTTAGCAAAACGTGAGTCCAGAGTGACCCACTCCTTGATGACTTTGCGCATCAAGTCCGAGCATTTCGTTGACACTCGCTTCTCAAGAACCTAAAACTTCTCCCCTATGGCACGGGGTTCAAAAGTCTGGATCAATGGCAAAATCGTCCCAGTCGAGCAGGCTCAAATCAGCCTATTCTCTCACGTTCTCCACTACGGGACGGGAGCCTTTGAGGGCATCCGCGCCTATAAACAGAGCAAAGGCGGCGGAGCGGTGTTTCGCCTGCGCGAGCATCTCACTCGTCTCGAGGATTCGATCAAGATCATGGGTTTTGAAATGCCCTACACAGTCGATCAGACTCTTCAGGCCGTCATCGAGATCACTAAGGCCAACGGTTTTGAAGAGTGCTACATCCGCCCGCTTGCTTTCATTGGAGATGGGCCACTGGGTGTTTTCCCCGGCACGACACCTCCTATCTCGCTTGCGATCCTTAATTGGGAATGGGGCTCTTACCTCGGCGATCGCGGGATTACCGAAGGCGCCAAGCTCAAAACCTCGACTTTCATCCGTCCTCATCCAAACTCGATCATGACTCGCGGAAAGATCTCGGGACAGTACGTGACCGGCGTGATCGCAAAAACCGAAGCGCGCGCTCAAGGCTTTGATGAAGCGCTCTTCTTAGATCCCGAAGGATATCTCTCGGAGGGCTCGGGCGAGAACCTCTTCATGATCCGCGACGGCGTCGTTCACACGACGGCGCTCAGCTCGATCCTCAATGGCATCACTCGCAATACGGTGATTCAGTACTTTCGTCATCAAGGGATCCCCATGCAAGAGGATCGTTTCACGCGCGATGATCTCTGGTGTGCGGATGAAGTCTTTCTGACGGGAACGGCCGCTGAGATCACCCCCGTAAGCTCGATTGATAGCCGCAAAATCGGGCGTGGCGCTCAAGCCGGGAAGCCTGGCCCAATCACTTTGAAACTTCAGCGCGACTACCAGGCGATCGTGCGCGGGGACCTCCCCGCCTACGGACGCACTTGGCTGACGCCCATTCAGTAATCCTATGTGGATCGGCGCCGGCCGCCTCGTACTCGACTTTTACAACAATCAAAAGCTCTCCGACAAAAAGCGGGGACTCGAAGAGCTTTCCCGCGACCTGCGCAAGCAGTTCAATCTCGCACTCCTTGAAGTCGCAGACTTCGAAGACCTAGAGCGCTGTGTGATCGGATTTTCGACCGTCATGCCCCAGGTCTGGCCACGGCAGCGAGCCGAAGAGCATATTGAGGCGATTTGCCGAGCAATTGATGAGCAAGCTTTTGCGCGAGTCACGGGCTCAGAGACCGAGCTGTATAGCTTGGGCGACTTTTAGCCCGACTCATCAAACAAAACGATATCAAAAAGATTTCACTTACGCTCAACCGCCTTGCTGCTAGACTTAAAGATCAGGAGAACAACGATGCTCTACATCCTCATCGCGATCGGAGTGCTACTGGCTCTGTACCTGATCTCTGTTTTTAATGGACTGGTACGAGCGCGAAACTTGATGAAAAACGCATTCGCTCAAATCGATGTTCAACTCAAAAGACGCTACGATCTGATCCCTAATCTTGTCGAAACCGCAAAAGGCTCGATGAAACATGAGCGCGAAACACTTGAGGCAGTAATTCGCGCACGAAACGCGGCGTTCACCGCAGTCAGTCAAGCTGCTGCCAACCCAGGAAACCGAGCAGCCATGCAAAGCCTCATGGGCGCAGAAGCCGTCCTAGAACAAGCCATGGGGCGCCTCATGGCCGTTGTCGAGTCCTACCCTGATCTCAAAGCCAACCAAAACATGATGCAAATCACCGAAGAGTTGACCAGCACAGAGAACAAAGTCTCCTTTTCTCGACAGGCCTATAACGACGCAGTGATGTTTTATAATAATTTAAGGGAAGTTTTTCCGAATCATTTGGTCGCAGGGGTTATGGGATTTTCTGTCGCGGTAAGCTACGAGCTCCAAAACCCTGTGGAGCGCGAAGCCGTTCGAGTGCAGTTTTAAGCTTTATTAAACCATGAATTTTTTTGAGCACCAGAGGCTAGCTCGACGCCACTCCTTGGTTTTGGTAGCGCTGTTTCTCATTTTTTTGTCGGCGTTAAGCGGCATCATCGCTGCTGTAGGAATTGCTCTACTCAATCCTGATGGATGGGCCCACTCGCTTGATTTCTTGCGCTCCAAACAGGGGCAAACACTACTTCTTAAAGCAACGCTCAGTATCGCAACTCTTCTTGGACTTGTAACTCTCTACCGGACCCTTGCGTTCGGAACGAGTGGCAATCGAATCGCAGAGAAACTCGGAGGAGAGCGTGTCCATCCGGACACTAAAGATCCCAACGAGCGAAGACTCTTGAATATTGTTCAAGAGATGTCTCTTGCCTCTGGGGTCCCTCAGCCGAGTGTTTGGCTCCTAAGAAGCGAGCCTTCGCTTAATGCGATGGCCGCAGGATTTGATGTGCCTCGTGCTACGATCATTTGCACACAAGGGGCGATCACTTTCTGGAGTCGCGACGAGCTTCAAGCGGTGATCGCTCATGAGTTTAGCCATATCTTAAACGGCGACATGCGACTGAACCTTAGGCTGACTGGTGCAATCTCAGGACTTGTTGCGCTCTCTGAGATCGGTCGATTCTTGATCTCAGGCTCTCGCCAATCCGGATCAAGATCTCGCAATCAGCTCGTTCCACTTGGATTAGCACTGCTGGTTTTGGGCGCAATTGGAGTTCTCTTTGCGCGCGTTATTCAATCTGCAATCTCGCGCAAGCGCGAGTTACTGGCGGATGCCTCAAGCTGCCAGTTCACCCGTAACCCAAGCGCTTTAGCATCGGCGTTAAGTAAGATTCTTTTTAGTGACACTCATCAACAGATGCTTGCTCCCTACACGCTTACGACGAGTCACTTCTTTTTCTCAAATCCATCGTCTTTATCGTTGTCTGCAC